>CAIYFP010000493.1 GCA_903925515.1 uncultured Verrucomicrobiota bacterium | reverse complement strand
TGTTCTATCATTTGCCATCGGCGGGGCACGGGGCGCAGGGGGTGAACACGTTCGCCGACGGGCACGTGGAGCCGCGGCGGTGGCTGGACGCGAGGACGCTGGAGGAGGCGAGGCCGGAGTGGATGCCGGACCATTGGACGATTTACCATCCGGGGAGCCCGGACCTGCGTTGGTTGCGGGAGCATGCGTACGGGGCGGACGCGCGGTGAGCGGGCGCGGACGCGGTGGCAGGTGCGATGGGAGGGGATGGGGTTGCCGGGGGGGTGCACCCCAACGGTGTCCTTCCCCTTGGTTTCGAAACCCCATAGGGTTGCGGTTCACGCTGGGGTATTTCGATGGACTACAAGAACACGTTGAACCTGCCGAGGACGGGCTTCGCGATGCAGGCGAACCTTGTGCAGAACGAGCCGGCGCGGCTGGCGCGTTGGGAGGCGATGGGGTTGTACGGGCGCGTGCAGGAGGCGCGCGCCGGGGGGCCGACCTTCGTGTTGCACGATGGCCCGCCGTTTGCGAACGGGGACGTGCACGTGGGGACGGCGCTGAACAAGATCCTGAAGGACATCGTGATCAAGTCGCGCTCGCTCCGGGGGATGCGCGCGCCGTACGTGCCGGGATGGGACTGTCATGGGCTCCCGATCGAGGCCAAGGTGACGCAGGAGCTGAGGGCGTCGGGCCGGGGCGACGCGGACGCCGCGACGGTGCGGGCGGCGTGCGATGCGTATGCGAGGAAGTACGTGGGCCTGCAACGCGAGCAGTTCCGAAGGCTGGGGGTGCTCGGGGATTGGGACAGGCCGTACCTGACGCTGGAGCCCGGGTACGAGGCGTCGGAGCTGGGGTTGTTCGCGGACCTTGTCGAGAAGGGGTTCGTGTATCGTGGCAAGAAGCCCGTGTACTGGTCGGTGCCGTTCCGGACGGCGTTGGCGGAGGCGGAGGTGGAGTATGCGGAGCATGTTAGCCAAAGCGTGCACGTGAAGTTCAGGCTGGCGGGCGAGCCCAACACGTTCGTGCTGATCTGGACGACGACGCCATGGACGTTGCCGGCGAACCTTGCGGTCGCGTTCAATCCGGAGCTTCACTACTCGTACGTCCACGCGAACGGGGAGACGTTGCTGGTGGCCAATGCCTTGCTGGCGACGGTGGCCGGGAAGCTGGGGTGGGAGAACTACCAAATCATCCGCACGGCGCAGGCGGACGAGCTGGCGAGCCTGTCCTATGAGCATCCATTCTGCGCAAGGACCGGGAGGCTTTATCCGGCGGGGTTCGTGGAGGCCTCGACGGGCTCGGGCTTCGTGCACATCGCGCCCGGGCACGGCATGGAGGACTACCAACTGGGGCGGTCGGTCGGCCTGCCGGTGTATTGCCCGGTGTCCGACGAGGGATTGCTGGCGTGCACGGGCGACATGCCGGTGGAAGAGCAACTGCCGCCCGAGCTTGCCGGGAAGTCGGTGCTGGAAAAGAACGGGCGTTCGGAGGCGAACGACGCGGTTATTGGATTGCTTCAGGAGCGCGGGGCGTTGGCACACCGCGAGGACTACCGGCATAGCTACCCGCATTGCTGGCGTTCCAAGACCCCGATCGTGTTCCGCGCGGTGGACCAGTGGTTCATTCGCATCGACCACGCCCCGGCGGGTGGCGTGTCGTTCCGCACGCAGGCCCTCGCGGCGATCGACGGCGTGAGATGGCTGCCGGACTGGGGGATCAACCGGATCAAGGGGGCTGTGCAGACGCGGCCAGACTGGTGCATCTCGCGGCAACGGACATGGGGGGTGCCCATCCCCGCGTTCTACGATGCGGACGGCAACCCCATCCTTGAGGCCGGGATCGCGAGGAAGGCGGCGGCCTTGGTCGCCGCGCATGGATCGAATGCTTGGTTCAGCCGGACGACGGCGGAGCTTTGGGATGCATGCCGGCCGGAAGGCTGGTCCGGGCCCGTGCCGACGCGCCATTCGCAGGACACGCTGGATGTTTGGATCGACTCGGGATCGTCTTCGCGGGCGGTCTTGATGACGCGGCCGGAGCTGGCGCATGGCGGGGACGAGGGCTGGGTGGCGGACGTGTACCTTGAGGGATCGGACCAGCACCGGGGATGGTTCCAGTCCTCGCTGTTGTTGTCCCTGGGAGGCAATGGCCGTGCACCCTACCGGACGGTGTTGACGCATGGGTTCATGGTGGACGAGGACCGGGAAAAGATATCGAAGTCCAAGCAAGGGCAAGGCGGGTACGTGAAGCCGCAGACGGCCGAGCGCTACGTGAAGGACTATGGCGCGGACGTGCTGCGTTTGTGGGTGGCCTCGCAGGACTATCGCAACGACATCGTCGTGTCCGAGGAACGTCTTAGGAAGGTCGGGGAGACTTATCGGCTGATTCGCAACACGCTTCGCTTCCAGTTGAGCAACCTGTTTGACTTCGACCCCTCGCGGCATGCCGTGCCCACCGGGGAGCTGGAGGGGCTCGACCGCTGGGTCCTCGGCGAGTTTGCGGCCCTTGAGGCAGCGGTCGCGGCGGCCTACGAGGATTATGAGTTCCATGTCGTGTACCAGCGGGTCTCGCAGTTCGCCTCGGTTGAGCTCAGCGCGGTGTACCATGACGTGCTCAAGGACCGGCTTTACTCCGAGCACGCGGGCTCCGCGAGGCGCCGGTCCGCGCAGACCGTGCTCTGGCGGCTGGCTTCGGGCCTTGCGCGAATGCTGTCCCCCATCCTTGCGTTCACGTCGGACGAGGCATGGGAGCACTTGCCCGGGCGGTCGCATGAGTCGGTTCATCTTGCAACATGGAACCCATCCGAGGACCCAAGGACCGAGGAGGAAAAGCTGGATTGGGGGACGTTGCTCGGGGTGCGCTCGATGGCATTGCCGGAGCTGGAGAAGGCACGCCAGGGGAAGAGGATTGGCAAGGCGCTGGAGGCGCGGCTGGAGCTGGTGCTGGACCGGGCCACGCACGAGGTCGTGTCACGTCATGCGTTGCAGCTCGCCGAGCTGCTTTCCGTGTCGGGCGTCGTGTCAACGGAGGGG
>CAIYFP010000492.1 GCA_903925515.1 uncultured Verrucomicrobiota bacterium | reverse complement strand
GCAGCGCCATCCCAGGGCGACTCGTCCCCCTACCCTCTCACGCCGACGCATCCGACCCACGGCGGAGGCGATTCAAGGAGCTCCTGTCTTTTCAACCCTCCGCCGGCGCAGCGTGAGGCGAGGACCTGACACTCAAAAACTTCGTTCGTGCGGATCAGGGTTGGCGCGTGCCCGCGGGCCCGGCCCCGGTTCGCCGTTCGCGCGCGCCTTCAAGCTGGATTGTTCCCTCATGCCTTCCCGCCGCCATGCCATGCCGGCAACGACGCAAGGTATTCCTCGCTCGCACCCAGGAAACGGCCCGCGTCCGCCGTGATTCGACGAGGGCTGAGGATCATGGACGACAGCTGGCCGCATGCGAGGGCGGCGAGGAACGACACGACCGCCATCACGCCCATCGCCACGGCACCGCCGCCCCCTTGCAAGGCCATCGCGGGAACAAGGACAAGGCTGCCCATCGCCCATGCCACGCACCCCAGCACGCGCCATCGCCTCCGGCGTTGGTGGACCGTGCACATGGGCACCTCCAGGGTCATGTGCTTCTGCAAGATCAACACCGCGATCAGGGCAGGCAGGACGCCCGGGAGGATCAACAGGTTTGCCCAGGGCGGATACCAATGGAACTTCCGCCGTATCGACGCCGCCGCCGGCGCGTTGCAGCACACGCATCGACGCGGCAACCCTCCGTCCCGCGACACCACAAGGTGCTGGCCGTCTGCGTATGCGCTGCATGGGCCCTCCGCGGGTGCCCCCTCCTGGATTCGCTGGAGCCGCACGGGCTTGCACGCCGCGCAGACCGTGCCCCCCATCAACTCCACCATGTCCTCCGCGGCGAAGGCCCGCCGGCACTCGACGCACGCACGCCCCCGCCCTGCCACCCCGGCCCTCGGGGCGTCAACGCCGCCCATGCCCGCTACCGGCCCCATGCGTTGCCCTCGCTTGACGTAGAACCAGCCCATGGTGTGCGGCCAAAGGCGACCACGACCAACCCGTGCGTTGCAAGGTTGCACCCGAGGAGTCGGCCGGCACCAGCGCCTGTGCCGTGCCTGCTCGGCGGGGCTTGGTTCCCCGTCGCGATTGCGTAGCATCCGCCCATGATTCGAGCGCTTCGGTCCAGCCTTGCCATCGCGGGCCTCGCCACATGGCTTGCCGCCCCGTCCCCGGCGGGGGCGGCGCCTCCGCAGTCCCCCGCCGAGTTCGACTCAGCCTTTGCCGAGATTGCCCGCGCGAAGGGCACGGCGCCGGAGCCCGCGCGGTTGCGCAACCTGTTCGCGCTCCAGTGGCGCCTCGCGATGCAGCAGTCCCCGGAGTCCGCCACCTACAATGGATTCCCCGAGTTCAACGACCGTTGGCAGGACCTCTCGCCCATGGCCATCCAGCAACAGAAGGCGAACCTTCGCCGCACCCGGGCCACGCTGGCGACCATCGACCCCGCGGCACTCGACGCGGATTCCCGCCTCTATCGCGACCTGTTCGACGCCTACCTCCGCCTCGACGAGGAAGGCGCCGCATTCCCTTCCGAGCACCTCCTGCTCAACCAACTCCAAGGCCCGCAAAAGGACATCGCACAGACCCTGGGGCTGATGCGGGCCATGACCGGGCGCGACGTCGAGGACATCCTCGCCCGGCTCGATGGCATCCCCGCCGTGCTGGCGCAGTCCACGGCGTTGTTGCGGGAAGGCGCCCTGAAGGGAATCACCCCGGCCCGAATCACCCTCCGGGACGTGCCGGCCCAGGTGCTTGCGATGGTGCCGGACAACCCGGCGCGGAGCCCGCTCCTCAACCCGCTCTCGGAACTCCCCGCCGCCGCCACCGAGGCCGATCGCTCGCGGTGGCGCGCCCGGGCCATGGCCACCCTGACCAACCAGGTTTATCCAGCGTTCAAGGCCTTCCATGACTTCGTCGCCCGGGAATACATCCCCGCCGCCCGCACCAACCTCGCGTGCATCGGCCTTCCCAACGGACGCGCATGGTACGAGCACCGGGTGCGCCTCATCACCACCACGGACCTCTCGCCGGAGCGGATCCACGAGATCGGCCTTGCGGAGGTCGCACGAATCCGGGCCGAGATGGAGGCGCTCAAGGAGAAGTCCGGGTTCAAGGGCAACCTCGACGCCTTCTTCCAGCACCTCCGCACCGAGCCCTCGTTCTTTCACGGGACGGGCACCGCGTTGCTGGCGGGGTACCGGGACATCTCGAAGCGGATCGACGGCGGACTGCCGCGGCTGTTCGGGAAGCTGCCGCGCCTGCCGTACGGCGTTCAGCCGATCCCCTCGTACTCCGAACGTTCCCAAACAACCGCGTACTACCAGCCCGGATCCCTGACGGCCGGCCGCCCCGGCAACTTCCACGCCAACACCTACAACCTTCGCATGCGTCCCAAGTGGGAGATGGAGGCCCTCACCCTGCACGAGGCCGTCCCGGGCCACCATTTGCAGATCGCCCTCGCCCAGGAGGTCGAGGACGCGCCCGAGTTCCAGAAACATGCCGAGACCACGGCCTTCGTGGAGGGCTGGGCGCTCTACGCGGAAAGCCTCGGGCCAGACCTTGGCCTTTACTCCGACCCTTACTCCCGCTTCGGCCAGCTCACCTACGAGATGTGGCGCGCCATCCGGCTCGTCCTCGACACCGGCATCCACTCCATGGGCTGGTCCCGCGATCGTGCGATCCGCTACTTCCTCGACAACGCAGGCAAGACCGAGCACGACGTCGTCGTCGAGGTGGACCGCTACATCGTGTGGCCAGGCCAGGCGCTGGCCTACAAGGTCGGCCAGTTGAAGATCCGCGAGATTCGCTCCCGTGCGGAGGCCCGCCTCGGCTCGCGATTCGACATCCGCCGCTTCCATGACGCGCTGCTCGCCCGCGGCGCCCTCCCGCTCACGATGCTCGAGGCCCGCATGACCGCATGGATCGAGGCCGAGGCCCGCTGACCCCGCTCGCGCGATCGAAGCCTTTCCCTGCCCACGCGCCTCGCGTCGGGTCTCGTGAATAGCTCGCGTTTCGCCGCAAGGGATTTCCGTGTCCAACGAGGCGCGGGCGCCCAGCAGACCCGCAGGGCTCCGTGAAAAGCGAGCCGCGACGTGGAACACGAGGAGAACTGCGGCCCCTCGGGTTGGCCCATGAAAGCCCCGGGGATTCCATGCAGCACCCCAACACCAGCGAGTGCTGAGAATGGCGCTAGCGCCGCCTCGGAAGCTCGTCCATGAACCGCACCCTCAGGCGAGGCTCCTCCTCCGACAAGGGATTGAGGGATGCCAGCTCCCGTCCAGCCGGCAGGCCACGCAGCCATGCCGCCACGCACAACACCGCCGCGCCGCACGAAACCAACACCGCCGCAATCCCGTGCCGCGCCCAGCCCCGCGTCGCCAGCTCAGCCCACGCGGCCACCGCCAGCAACAACACGTCCACGAGCACGGCCCCCGCCAACACCCATCGCGGAGCCTCGGATGCCCCGGCCCCGACCGCACGCTCCGTGGGCTGCACCAGCTCCTTCCCGTCGTCGCCCCGCAACAAAAGCTGGACCCCCTCGGGCTGCGCCTTCGGCACCCCGCTCCCAAACGGGCTTCCGTCGCCCATCAAGCTTCCCAAACCCCGACCCAGACCCGGCTTTTCCATCGGCCCGACCAGCGTCCGCAGGACCAGCCCCCCGTGCAATCGTGAAACCGGGGCTCATCCGCATGAAGCCTCGGCGGCGACATCCGATGGCCCGCCCAGTGTCGGATCTCACAAATCGATGGTGTTGGGTGGCTCCAAGAATGCCCCGGGGCAAGGCGTGTGGACGGAGCCTGCCCGCAGCGGTCTGTGACGGATGAACCACGAAGCCCCGGGGCATTCTTGGAGCCACCCGAAGCGCCGCGGCTCTTTGCGCGTCCCACGTCGTGGCTCGCTCCTCACAGACCTCTGCGGGTCTGCTCGTCACTCGCGCCTCGTTGGACACGAAAATCCCTCGCGGCCAAACACCAGCCAATTGTGAGACACGACACTAGACCACGAGCCGCCCTCGCGAGGTCGGGCGG
>CAIYFP010000491.1 GCA_903925515.1 uncultured Verrucomicrobiota bacterium | reverse complement strand
GACCTCTGCGGGTCTGCTCGTCACTCGCGCCTCGTTGGACACGAAAATCCCTCGCGGCGAAACACCAGCCATTTGTGAGACACGACACTAGGCCACCGGCGGCCCTTCGCAGTGGCTGCCCCGGGCACACGTGCAGGCAGTCCGCCATGAACGCCACGAAGATGTGCGCCTCCACGCGGCTCTCCTTCGAGGGGTAGATCGGTCTCAGCCCCGGGGGCAATGGGGTCGCATCCAAAGGTTTGACATTCAGGTCCGAAGTCGGCGGATGAGCGTCAACGTATGCCGAAGCCCATGGTTGCCGGCGGGCCTTCGCACTCGGGAGCCATGGGGCCTGGCAAGCACGTGCGGCCTCCCTCTGCGATGGGGGATGCTGGCGGCCCCGACAGCTTGCCCTCGGCGAGGATGACCTTCGGGTCCAGTGCCACCTCATCGCACCCGCATGCCAAGAGGCTCGGCGGACAAGCATCGGTCATTCCATGATTGCTGAACCAAATGTCAAAACTTTGGATGTGACCCCATTGCCCACCTTTGCCGAGTCAAGGACCCGTCGCGGGTGGATCGGTGGGTTGTAGCCGCTTCATGCGACATGACACGTGGGTGAACTGGGAAGGTATGTTGGTGGGGTCTGGGACAGGGAGCGCAAGGCATGCAACGAGGAGGCTTCCGCCCGACATGGCAAAGTATGCGCGTTCCAACCCCATGGTGGTTCTTGGCTGCTTGCATGGCGTCGCTGTGCGATTTGGCGGCCCAAGGCACGGCTTTCACCTACCAAGGACGGCTCGCGGATGGGGAGCGCCCGGCGAATGGAACCTACGATTTCATGGCGTCGCTGCATGGTTCGGCCAGCGAGGGTGTCGCCTTGGCGCCGCTCCAGTTTTTTCCCGGCGTGGGCGTTACGAATGGATTGTTCAGCCTGACGCTCGATTTCGGGGCTGGCGCCTTCAATTCGGCCTCGCGTTGGATCGAGGTATCGGTTCGGACGAATGGTGGGGGCAACATCACGACCCTGAGCCCACGGCGTCCGGTGCTGGCTTCTCCGCTGGCGATCTTCGCCGGGACGGCCGCCACGGCGTTGTCCGTTCCGGCGTCCGCGATCACCGGCACGATTGCGTCGTCGAACCTCCCGGCCGTGTCATGGGATGGGGGCTTGCTGACCAACCTGAACGCGTCCCGGCTTGCGACCGGCACGATCCCGGACGGGCTGCTTTCCACGAACATCGCGAGGCTTGCGGACGTGGATTTGATGCTGGCGGAGACGAGCGACGACCTCCAGGCGCAGATTGACACGCTGGGGGCCCAAATCCTTGGGGTTGCAATGTCCGTGCCGGCCTCCGCCAACGTCGGCGCCGATTCTGCGCCGAACCTCGCGGCCGCTACATGGGATGGGGGCTCGCTGACCAACCTGAACGCATCCCGGCTCGCGTCGGGGACGATCCCGGACGGGCGACTTTCCACGAACATCGCGAGGCTTGCGGACGTGGATTTGATGCTGGTGGAGACGAGCGACGACCTCCGGGCGGAGATTGACACGCTGGCGGCCCAGATTCTTGGGGTTGCAATGTCGGTGCCGGCCTCCGCCAACGTCGGCGCCGATTCTGCGTCCAACCTCTCGGCTCCGTCATGGGATGGGGGCTCGCTCACCAACCTGAACGCCTCCCGGCTTGCGACGGGCACGATCCCGGACGGGCGACTTTCCACGAACATCGCGAGGCTTGCGGACGTGGATTCGATGCTGGTGGAGACGAGCGACGTTCTTCGGGCGCAGATGGATACGTTGGCGGCGCGATTAGCCGGGGTTGCGATGTCCGTCACGTCGGTCCCGGCGTCGTCGATCGTGGGGACCTTGGCGCTTTCGAACTTGCCGCCGTTGGCGGTTGATGGGTCGGGGTTGCTCGGGCTGAACGCGTCGCAGCTCGCGTCGGGGACGATCCCGGACGCACGTCTGTCCACGAACATCGCGAGGCTTGTGGACATGGATTCGAGGTTTGGGGACGTGGATTCGAGGCTGGTGACGTCGAGCGGGGGCCTTCAGGTGCAGATTGACACGCTCTCGGCCCAGCTTCGTGGGGTCGCCATGACCGTTACGTCGGTCCCTGCATCGGCGATCGTGGGCACGTTGGCGCTTTCGAACTTGCCGACCTTGGCGGTCGATGGATCCGCATTGCTTGGGTTGAACGCGTCGGAGCTCGCGACCGGGACGATCCCGGAAGGGCGGCTTTCCACGAACATCGCGAGGCTTGCGGACTTGGACACGAGGCTGCTGACGTCAAGCAATGGCCTCCAGGCGCAGATTGACACGCTCGCTGCCCGGGGAACCGGGGGCGGGGTGGCCGCCACGTCTGTCCCGGCATCGGCGATCGTGGGGGTCTTGGCGCTTTCGAACTTGCCACCCTTGGCGGTGGATGGGTCCGGGTTGGTCAGCCTGAACGCTTCGCAGCTGGCTTCCGGGACGATCCCGGAGGGACGGCTCGCCGGGAACATCGCGAGGCTTGGGGACGTGGACGCGCGGCTGCTGACGTCGAGCAATGGCCTCCAGATGCAGATCGACACGCTTGTGGCGAGGACGTCGGTCCCGGCGTCTGCGATCGTGGGGACTTTGGCGCTCTCGAATTTGCCGCCGTTGGCGGTCGATGGGTCCGGGTTGCTCGGGCTGAACGCGTCGCAGCTCGCGTCCGGGACGATCCCGGACGGGCGCCTTGCTGCGAACATCCCGCGGCAGGCGGACGTGGACTCCAGGTTGCTGGTCGCGAGCAACGGTTTGCAGGGCCAAATCAATGGGCTTGTTGCAAGGACATCTGTCCCGGCGTCGGCGGTCGTGGGGACGTTGGCGCTTTCGAATTTGCCGCCGTTGGTGGTCGATGGTTCCGGGTTGACCAGCCTGAACGCGTCGCAGCTTGCTTCCGGGACGATCCCGGACGGACGACTCTCCGCGAACGTAGCGAAGCTGGTGGACGTGAATTCGAGGCTGCTCACGTCTAGCAACGGACTTCAGGCGCAGATTGACGCGCTCGTGGCCCGAACCACCGGGATGGCGGTGACCGTGACGTCGGTTCCGGCGTCTGCGGTGGTGGGGACGTTGGCGATCGCGAACTTGCCGCCCTTGGCGGTCGATGGCTCCGGGTTGTCCAGCTTGAACGCCTCGCAGCTGGGGTCTGGCACCGTGCCCGACGGGCGCCTTGGCCCGCAGGTGGCAAGGGTCGCGATGGTGGAATCGATGGTGGCTTCCGCCAGCAACAGCCTGAGCGGGCGCCTGTACGCGACGCAGGACACCCTCCAGGCGCAGATCAACGGGTTGTCGTCCCGGCTCGATGCGTTTCTGGCGGCGTCGTATCCGGCCAACGGGCTTGTGGCCCCGAGCCTGCCATCGGGCCTGATCGTGGCCTCTCCCATCTCGGCCAACGTGTCGCTGCTAAGCCAAGGCTTGGTGCAATTTGCGAGGATGGAAGCACCGGGTTGGTCCACGGGCGCCACCCTGAACGCCCCGGGGGCACGGCATGCCCATGGGGCTGTTTGGACGGGTTCCTCGATGATGGTCTGGGGCGGGTTGAGCGGGACGATCCCCCTGAATTCCGGGGGCATTTACGACGCGGGCAACGATGCATGGACCACGATTGTCACCGTCGGCGCCCCGGCTGCGCGCCGCGGGCACGCCCTTGCATGGACCGGTTCACGGCTTGTCGTCTGGGGCGGCCAATCCGATGCCTTCCTCGCGACGGGCGGCCTGTACTCCCCGACCAACCAATCTTGGACGGCCACGGCCACGGCGGGGGCGCCGCAGGGTCGAACCGAGCACGCCTATGCATGGACTACGGCGCGACTCTTTGTTTGGGGCGGGCGCAACGAAGACGGGTTGCTATCGGACGGCGCAACCTATGACCCGATCGGCAACCTGTGGCAGGCAACTCCTGCGATCGGGGCACCGGCCGCCCGCCGGGGTGCCACCGCGACGTGGTGCGGCGACCGTGTGATCGTCTTCGGCGGCCAAGGCACGGCCGGGGAATTGAACACGGGCGCCATGCTGCCGTTTGCGGGCGGGGTCACCCAAGGGACATGGCAACCTCTATCCACCACGGGTGCGCCTCTCGCACGGCAAGGGCACACGGCGGTTTGGACGGGGACCCGCTTGATCGTGTGGGGCGGCAAGGTGGGTGGCGTGCCCTTGGACAGCGGAGCGGCGTATGACCCGGCCACGGACACGTGGACGGCCTTGCCAACGGAAAATGCACCCTCGGCACGCTCCGGCCATGTGGCGGTATGGACGGGGCGGGAGATGGTGGTGTTTGGGGGCGAGGACTCGACGGGGGCATTGGTGACCGGCGGCGGCTACGACCCGGCGACCGGCCTTTGGCACAACCTTACGACGGCCGGCAACGCGTTGGCGCGGCGGGGGCACACGGGCGTGTGGACCGGCGCGGAGCTGGTGGTTTTCGGCGGGCTGGGCACCGGGTCGTCCCCGACGGCGATGGCGGCCGTGCAACGGCTGATGCCGGAGGCGACGTGGTACTTTTACAGGAAGCCATGATATGAGGTTGAAGTTCATGTTGTTGGGGCTGGCGGCGACGCTGGCGGGAGCATGGGGACTGCAAGCGCAGTGGCTGACGCAGACGCTTGATCTTCGGGCCGGCTGGAATGCGGTGTACCTGCACGTGGACCCCAGTCACCAGACGATCGACGAGATGGTGGCCTTGGACTCGACGTTCGCGGTGGAGGAGGTGTGGATGTGGAGGCCGGATGTCACGGGCCAGCAGTTCACCGTCAGCCCGCTGATGCCAACGACCGGGGACAGCCGGTGGGTGAGCTGGAGCCGGCAGGACGGCGAGGATTCGGCGTTGCGGCGGATGACGGCGGGAATGGCCTACCTCGTGCGGGTGAAGGCTTCGTTGCCGGGCCACACATGGGCCATCCAAGGCAAGGCGGTGGCGACGCGGTACCGGTGGACAAGCACGGGGTTGAACTTCATGGGGTTTCCCGTGCCGCAGGGGAACGCTCCCACGTTCACGGGCCAAAACGGGTTTTTCTCCCGCGCACCGGTGGAGTTCCAGCGCTCGGCGTCCGAGTTCTACCGTTATTCCGAAGGGGACCTTGGCCCGTCGAACCCGGGGGTGATCTTCGGGCTGCGGAACACCAAGATGGCACGCGGCGAGGCCTACTGGATCAACACGGGAAGCTATTACAATCGATACTTTGGCCCGGTGGAGATCAGCGTTCCGGAGTCGGGCCAGCTCAACTATGGCGACAAGGGCCGGGTCATCGGCGTGCGAATCCGGAACGTGACGTCCAGCCCGTTGACGGTGTCCTTGTCGTTGATGCCATCCGAGGCCGCGCCCAACGGGCAGGTCCCGGTCGCGGGCATGGTGCCCCTCCTCGTGCGGGGGGTGCGGACCAACGCGACATCCCTTGCCTATCCCTACAACCCGTTGGCGGCAGGAACCCCGATGACATGGACCTTGGCGGCGGCGGGTTCGCTGGGGGCGGATGCCGAGATTGTCCTCGGAGTGGATCGCTCGCAGATGTCCGGCAACGCCGGGGATTTGTTGGCGGGCGTCCTTCGGTTCACGGACTCGCTCGGATACTCGCAGGTGGACGTGGGCGTGACCGCGAGCGTTGGGGTGTATTCGGGGCTTTGGGTCGGGGACGCCGCAGTGACCCAAGTGGGGCAATACCTCAAGAAATACCAGCGCGGCCCAGACGCAGAGCCGGTCGTCGGGTCTGATGGCAAGTACCAAGTGCAGGGCTTGGACACGTCGCTGACGGGGGTATCCATGGCCTTCCCCCTGCGATTGATTGTCCACAACCCTGCGACAGGGCCAGCCCGGTTGATGCAGCAGGTGTACTTGGGCATGGACGCCGCCACGAACCCCATCGTGGCGCGGGGCGAGGGCGTGTTGAACCGCAATTACCTCAAGGACTCGCGACGCATCAGCGCACCGCACCTTCCCTTTTCCGGCGTGAACGAGGGCTGGGCCTTCTCGGGGTCGCTTGGCCCCGGAAGGACGATTACGGCCGAGGTGACGACTCGGTTCGACGACGGCCAATCCAGTCCCTTCCTGCATGCGTACCATCCCGACCATGACAACCTCGATGGCGACCGGGCCAAGACGGTCCCGCAAGGATCGGAGTCCTACGGGTTGGTTAGAAGGCTCACGCTGCAATTCACGCCGCCATCGGATGACTTCGACTCGCGGACGGCGGCGGGGCAGACGCTGGCCGGGAACTATGCCGAATCGGTCAGCGTCCAGGGCTTGGCGCGCGGTGGAGGCAACGTGGACACCCGCACCTTCGAGGCTCGCGGATCGTTCGTGCTGAATCGCATTTCCATGGCGCCAAACCTGTCGGCGGCCACGTCACCCTAGCCTGCGGATCATCGAGCCAGCGCAAAACACCCCTTTGCCATGATCGACACCCCAACCAGGAAACGCATGAATCCGGCTGCCGGCCTCGCCGTGCTTTCCACATGCCTCGGGCTGCTCCTCGCCCTTTGCGGCTCGCTCCGTGCCCAAGGGACACCCCAGCCGCCGGGAAGCATGGCGTACCAAGGATACCTCACGGGTCTCGACGGGGTCCCCCTCGGTTCCTCGGCACCCAAGGCCCATGACATCATCTTCCGCATCTACGACGCGGAGACCGGTGGCCAACTGCTCTGGGCCGAGCAACAAGCGGCCACCTTCGACAAGGGCTACTTTGGGGTTCAGTTGGGCGAGGGCATCGCTGTCGTTGGCTTCACCAACCCTTCCTCCGGACTCAGCGCGCTCTTCGCCGATGCCTCCGGGAACAATCGATGGGTCGAGACCACGGTGAAGGGGCTGCGGGCCAACGGGGGCGACCTCACGGTGGCCCCCAGGGTCAGGTTGGCCTCCGCGCCCTTTGCCTACCTCGCGCTTGCGGCCTCCAGCATGGTGGACGCGAACCGCAACATCCTCTTGTCCGCGTCGTCCAGCAACCTCGTGGCTTCCACAACCTTGACGACCCCTTCGATCTCGGTGCCCACGGCGACCTTGGGAACCCTGACGATCAGCAACTCGCTCAACATCCTTGGGACGGGTGGCGGCGGTGGACGGCTCGTGCGCACGCGGGAGGGCGCGTTGAGGGTCGTGGCTGGGCGTCATCGGTGGACGAATGGGTCACCCAACAACGGCGCCGGCGCCCAATTCGTCCTGGAACCCTCCCCGGGCTATTCCATCTCGCGGACCCGCGCCGGAGAGTACAAGGTCACCTTCGACACCGCCTTCAACACGGTCCCGAGCGTCGTCGCCACCGCCATCATCCCGGGATACGGCTCCACCGCAATCTCCGGGGCCGCGCAGCCGCAGGTCATCCAGTCGAGCGACGCCACCGTCGCCAGGAAGGAGTTCACCGTGCGGCTCACCGCCTTCAGCAGCTATGAGTCAAGGGACATTTACCACTTGGTCCAAGGGATCCAACTGGACCCCGCCGCTTCGCCACCGGTTGCCCTGATGATTTTCAGGACCTTTGGCAACTTCAACGGGGTGGACCTAGTCACCTCGTACTTTCCAACGCCCGTCGTCATCGATTGGGACCTTTCGTTCTTCGCCACCGGAAACTGAGCCGTCCGAAATCCTCACCCTGCCTTTCAACATGAGAAGTCGCTTCCTTGGCCCGCGTGGGTGGATTGGGCTGCTGTTCGTCCTGCTCCTCGGGGCCTATCGGTCTGTTGGTCAGGCGCCCGCCGCGCCCCCGTCACGAGTCACCTATCAAGGCTATCTGGTCGGGGGAGATGGCCTGCCCTTGGCGAATGCCGGCGCGCGGGCGTACGACATCGTGTTCCGGATCTTCAAGGAGGAATCGGGCGGGAATGCGATTTGGGCCGAGCAGCAAACCACCACGGTGGACAAGGGCTACTTCAGCGTGCAACTCGGCGAGGGAGTACCCATCGGCGAGGTGTCCAACCCCTCGGCCGGCCTTGCATCCGTATTCAGCGGGGCAGGGGCCGCCGATCGATTTGTGGCAGTCAGTGTCAAGGGCGTCGGATCCAATGGAACCGATCTTGATATCCAGCCCCGGGTTCGCCTCGCGTCGGCCCCGTTCGCCTACCTTGCCCAAGCCACGGGGCGCCTCGTGGACCCGACGGGGTCCGACGCCGTGGTGGCCACGGCCTCGGGCATTGCCATTAGCAAGCCGATATCCGCCTTCAACCTGTCCGCCTCGACCCTCGCCGTCGGTTCGTTGACCGTATCCAATGTCCTGACGGTTGGCGGTGCTGCTGGAGCGGCCTCGTCGGGCAGCGGGTTTGTTGAATCGTCCGAGGGCACCTTGCGGATCATCTCTGGACGCCATCAATGGAGCGGCAGCGGCACGGCGGCGACCTTCAACGTGGAACCCTCCCCCGGATACACCATCGCAAGGATCGGTGGTGGACGATACAAGATCACCTTTGACGCGCCCTTCGGTGCACCTCCAGCGGTCATCGCGACCGCCATGGGCCCGAGCGTGGCTTCGGGGGGATACCCCATCTGGGCCATCGTCAACATGTCCACGGACTCCGCGACCGCATGCCGGGAGGTCACCATCGAGATTTACACCGGTTACAGGTGGGACATGGAGCTTTGGTACTTCAGGAACTACGGCTTCCAATTTGGGATCCATGCCGCGCTCCAATACTTGGTCAACGCCGACTACTCCGCGTCCAAGTTGTTCTACCAAAGCGCCTACGACGCCGACTTCCAGTTCCATGCGGTCGGGCCGTGATGGGATGCATCCGTTGCGAAGCCAAGATTTCAAGACCTTAGATCGAGGAAACACGCCATGATGAATCACCCTCGCATGAGCCATGCCCGGACAATGAACGGGCATCCTGAGGCACCCAACGGTCCACGAATGACGCCTTCCTGCCCCGGGAAAGCATCCCGATCGCGGATGGAGCATGGGGTCTTCCTCGCCGCTTCCTCCCGGGGCCGGGGTGTCGCGTGGTGCCTCGTCGCCATGTTGCTGTGCCTTGCTCGGCCCGCACTGGTCGCGCAGACCTCGTTGCCGGTGGAGCAGTCCGACCAGCTTGAGACCCAGAACCGGCAATCCGCCACCGGCCTTCCTCTTTCGCGCGAGGCTGGAAATCCCGCCGGGTCCGACGGCAAGGGGCCCACGGGGAACGAGTCCACGGGCATCTACAAGCCGCCCACCGACGGCCAGTTTCGCTCCTACCTCAGCGCCGGCAGCATCGGCGGACTTTCCTCCGCCCAATGGCAGGCGATGTCCGCCGCCGGAGTGCTGCGGACCAACGTCACCGCGTATCGTGGCTCGGTCGCCCAGCAGATGGGCCTTGGCGTCGCCACCAACGCATCGGGCGAGGTGACGATGACGCTGCGACGGGTCGCCATCGGGCGCATGCTCGCCCCGCGTCGGCCGACGCACACGTTCGGGCAACAGATCAACGTGCCGCTGCTGACGGAAAACGGGGTGACGCTCACCCCGAGCGATTCGACGGCGTACTGGCTGGACAAGCCTTATTCAACCGGGGACGACGACTATTATTGGAGTCCCCATGCCCGAAAGGTGTATGCGTCGCAGACCGGGCCGCTGTTCGTGACATGGATGCGAGCGAACCCCTTCACGGCGGCCACGTTGCCGGCGTACACAAACACGCTGGGCTCCCAGAGCTTCGTGACGAACGGGGCGAACATCTTCCTCTTGTACACGGCGGCCTACACCGTGTCGGCCACGCCCGTGCAGAAGGCCCGGCTCATCTATTGGACCCAGAAGGAATACATGCCCACCGGAAAGCCCGTGCTCGTGCCCCCGGCGCGCGTCAGCGGCATCCGGGTTGCCTATAGCCCCGCATTTCCGAGAACGGTCCCCAAGGAGTTCAAGTCTGACGGGTCTACCAGCCCGACCGACGGGAGCACCAACGCCGTGTTGTCGGAGCTTCGGACCCTTTGGTACGAGCAGCAGGCCGGCGCGATCTACGCTTACAATGTCGAGGGTCGCGTCCTGGTGGAGCTGCTCGGGGACGCGAGGAATGACGGGACCTATGTCCAGCTCGGCACCGAGATCGTGGAGGTGAAGCAAATACCCGTGGTGTCCGATGTCACGGTGGAATTGGGCGAGCGCATTGTGCCGCCGACTGCATCGGACGTGGCGGCGCTTTATGCGGAGCCCGTGCGAGGGGTCAGCGGGGAATCCTTCGTCTATCAAGATTCCACCGGGAACAAGAACCGCATTGCGTACTACGCCACGAAGGAAACGCGCAACCTGAACGACTTCCTCGTCCACTGGCTCGAGGAGGGCCGCGCGGGAATCCTGTGGCCAAGGCATTATTCGCGCTACGCGCTGGTCTGGCCAGCGGACGTGAACCAGTACAGCATCTATGTGCGTCCCGAGGCCTCAAGCTTCGAGGAGGCGCAGGCGACGGCGGTCGCGTTGAACGCCGAGAACGCCCCGGTGATCGAGTACCAAGACCCTTTTGACCAGCCGAGGGCAAGGTTCACGGCGGACTTGCGATTCTACACGCACCTTGACGCGGGCCAAGACGTGCATCGCACGCTGCTTCGCTACACTTCCAAGGACGACCTCTCATTCGAGCGGGTGTTGTCGGTGCGGGTCGCCGAGCTTCGCGCGGGGACGCTGGGACAATCGACCGCGGCACAGAGCCTTTCGGCATGGAATGGCACGAACATGGTGTGGCCGGATGTCCTTGTCGCCCCGCGAGTGGTGACGGACACGGTGTACGTGGGAGACCGCATCGAGGCCCCGACTGGCGAGGTGGGTTCGGTGGACACGGATTCCTATGTCGCTGGCTACCTAAACAAGGCGGTCGGCAACCTGTACCAACCTGACGCCTACGTGGACCCGTTCGTCTCGGGGTTCGAGGCGGCCAACGCGGGAGCCATCATTCCGGTGAACGCGGTGCCCGGCAAAAACCTCCTTGAGGTGTGGTGGTTCCGGAAGTCGAACCCGAACGCCGGCATGAACGTGGGCAACACGACGGCCGGCTTCACGGCGACGTGGTGGCCTTCGGTCGTTGGCCGGTACACGATCGCATGGCCCTCGGCACCCCGTGAAATCGTGCTCGCCAGCCGGTTGGGCGGCGTGGACGCGCGCGTGGAGGAAGCCAGCGGCATCATTTACTGCCAGAACGACCCCTCGCTGGCGGGCTACAATCCCAACGAGGAACATGCGATCATGAGCGCCGGGGTTCCCTATGCGACCCGCGACGACCTCAACCTGACGGGAGGGACTTCCAGTACCTATTCATCCCAACCGCACGTCTTGGTGTCGTATGCGGCCTTGGACGGTCGCCCGGCGATGGCGGTGTACAAGGTCCTCCGGGAAAAGCCTTCGGCAGGCTATGTGTTCGACTATGTGGTCCCGGCCGGGCAGATCGTGCAGCCACCCCCGCCGCTGTCCTTCCTTGCTCAGCCCTTGGTGGGCTCAGGCGACGCCGAGAGGTCCATGAATTACGAGCCTCCGACGGGTTCCCAAAACCTCCCGGCGAATTGGAACGCGGGCATGGCCTCGGGTGAGCACGGTCACTACATGAAGTTCACCTATGAGGACCGCCGGCATGACCTGTGGGTGTATCGCGGCCCGCATTCGGGTCTGCCCACGTTGCAATCGGGTCGATACAACGCCACGACGGGCTCGATGGATGGCCTTGGCACCGTGACGGTGGTGGCGAGCCGGGATTTCATGATCCCCATCCATGCCACGCGTCAGTCGGAGTTCCTCGCCTTGACCGTGAAGTCCGGCCCCTCGTGGATCACCCCCACCGGGTTGAACCTGACCGGAAGCGCCCCCGGAACCGCAGGCACGTTCACGGTCGAATACGCCGTGACGGACCGGTACGAGGGGGCAGCCGTGGTGGGCCAGTTCACGATGCAGGTAGTCCCGTCCGGGTCGCCGTCCAACATCCCGGGCAACCTCGCGCTAACGAGCACCAACCCCTACACGGGCTCGGTGGTCACATTCACGAACCGGGCTCCCTTCCTTGCACGCAGTCCCAACCCCTCGAACAGCTTCACCGTCCGTTACTATTACCGCACGGAGCCCAGCTTCGCATGGCCGGGCATGGCCAGTCCTCCGCCGGCGGGAAGCATCGTTCCCTATCTGCGCCCGAGGACGTCTTCCGGCCAGGACATCGGCGACCCGGCTTCGTCGTCCACGGCGCCGTTGGACATCGTGTACCGGCCCTATTGGCCCGAGCGTGACCCGAAGGACTCGGCCAAGCCGTTGGGGGTGTTGCCGTTCGGGGCGACGCTGGCGGGTTCTGTGAACGGCCTTCCTGCGGTGAGGGACTTCAGGACGGCACATATCCTTTACCAGCAAAGCATTGCGTCGGACATGACGGCCAAGGAGCCGGCGGCGGTGTTGCACGACCCAACCCGCGCCAAGTACGCGGACATCGCGGAGGCCTTCAAGACGACGGGCCAAATCCCGTCGAGCATCCCCAAGCAATTGTATCAAGGACGGTATTACTTTCCGACGCTGCCCCCTCACTTGCAGTCACGCATCTATTTGGATCCGAACCGCGGCGAGAAGGGCTCGCTGGTTTTGGTGGGCGAATACCGGCAGGAGGCGCTGGGCGCGAGCTATCTGCTCTTGAACGCCCTGAGCCGGGAAGACGTCGCGGCCGCGAAGGACATTTGCCCAGGGGCCGATCCCGAGCGCAAGGCATGGGATGGGTTGGTGGAAGCCCTGAAGACCACGGTTGAGACGTTTGTGGAGGATCCCAAGAAGCCGGGCACGTACATGGCCGACGAGGCGCAGTCGGAGGACATTGACGTCCAGAGCCTCGCCGAGGTGGGAAACCCGAACGTGGCGGTGGATAGTTACGCGATCAGCGCGGTGGGCCCCGGGGATGGGTACGTGACGGTGATGGAGGCTTCCGGCACGGCCTTCACGCAAAAGGGTGATCCGGTGTCGATGCACATTTTCCGTGTGGGTGGCTCGCTGATGCGCGGCGAGGTGAAGGTGCTGCCGGCGGCGAACCCGTTGAGCGAGCTCGTGACCTTCCAGTTCTCCGGTGACTTCGCGGCGCGTGAGGCGGAGTACGAGTTCCAATGGAAGATCGCGGCGCCGGTGGACGGGCAACCCCCTTTGACCGACTCGACGATGTCCCGCTACTTGGCGCTCAGGCCGGTGACCCAAGGGTTGCCACGAGTCATGATTGGCGGCGCGGGCATCCAGGCCCTTGGCGACAACTACGTTGTGATGCGTTACCGGCCCTTGAACCCGGAGCATCCGCTTTGGACATCCAACCCTACTGGCGATGACTGGTCGGCATGGACGGCGCCGGTGCTCGTGGAGGGCTGGATCAAGCGCGTGCTCGCGGGGATCAACCCGTTCAATCAAAGGGTCAAGGACCTGTTCAACAACCAGGTGAACACGGACGTGAGCCTGTTGACCCAGGCGGGGAAGCGGTGGGAGGGCGACGTGGCGCTCAACCTGGACACGATCAACAACTACGGCTTGATCGAGATCTACGAGACCGTGCTGAGGCGGGGGCGAATGCTAAGCATCGAGGCGGGATACAACTATGGCCCGGCCAACGACGCCCTGCTCCTTGCAGCCGGATATCTCAACGACCTTTACATGCTCCTCGGCAACGAGGCATGGGCCGACGCCGCGGACCCGACGATCGGCATCGGCACGGCGGACAGGAACTACGGGGACATCTCGACCGCGTTGTTTGCCTTCAAGGGCCAGGTGGCCAGCCTGCTGGAGGAGGAACTCGGCCTTCTCCGGGGGCGGGACGACTTCCTGATGCCGGGCGTGGACATTGCGCCGGTTTATAACCGCATGTTCTGGAACTACACGCGCGGCATTGACTCCGGCGAGGTCATCTATGCGTTGAGCTACAACATCAAGGAGAAGTCCGACGGCGCCCCGGACGGGGTGATCGGCGCGGCCGATGCCGCCCACATGTTCCCGCAGGGCCATGGCGACGCGTACGGGCATTATCTCACGGCATTGAAGGGCTATTACTCGCTCCTGCTGAACCCGCACTTCGACTGGGTGCCTCGCGTCGAGGCCGTGAACGTGCTGGGGAAGGCGGTGACGGTGGATTACCAGGACGAGCGCAAGTTTGCGACGGCAGCCGCCGCCTTGGCGCGGTCCGGCCGCCAAATCTTCGACCTGACATGGCGCAAGGATTACCAGGCCGTCGGCCAGAATGGCTGGTCCCACCTTTCGGCCTCACGTGAAAACCCCAATCGCACCTTCCAAAACCTCGAGACGGGCGCCACCGAGTCCACGGTCCGCCGATGGGGCGCGGACCACTGGGCAAGCCGGGTGGGGCAGGGCGCGTATGTCAACTGGCTGGCGGCCAACGCCGTGCTTCCATCCGTGGACCCGGACCCCACGCACGAGGGAATCCAAAGGGTGGACCGGACCACCGTGCCGGAGCTGGACGAGTTGGTGATGCTGGCAACCGGGATGAACACGGCCGTGGACAATTGCGAGGGCGGCCTGTCTCCGTTGGGGATCAGCGAGGGGGGCTTGGCCTTCGACCTCGACCCGAACGCGGTGGTCGGCAAGGACGACGGCACCCACTTCGACCAGATGTACGGCCGGGCGAAGCGCGCGCTTGCGAACGCAGTGGCGTCCTTTGACGACGCGAAGGACGTGACCCGCCTGATGCGGGGCGAGACCGACTCGCTGGGCGAGCTGCAATCCAACATTGCAAGGCAGGAGGCTGCCTACACGGCCTCGCTGATCGAGATCTACGGGACGCCCTACCCCGACGACGTGGGCCCCGGGAAGCTCTACAAGCAAGGCTACGAGGGGCCTGACCTCCTGCATTACGCCTATGTGGACCTTCCGGAATTCGACTTCCCGCAATTGGCGGAATACACGGCATCAACCGAGTTCAGCATCCAAATCCTCGACTTGGACCCGTCGTGGTTGACGTCCAAGTATCCGGACTTCAACTACGTCACCGTGAACGTGTCCGGCGACGACAACCTCGGCACGCAGACACCCGAGGGACGAGATCGGAACGGGATCGTGTTCGAGGTCGGCAAGAAGGGGACCAACTTCGTGTTCTCGGTGGACATCGGGCCGCATGGCTATGCGGAGAAGCCGGCGACATGGACGGGGCGGCGGCGCTCGCCGGGAAAGGTTCAGCAGGCGATCTCAAGGAAGATCATGGCTCATGCCAAGCTTAGGGAGGAACTGCTCTTCCTCGAATCCGACACGGATGGCCTCACGGAAAGCATCATGGTGTTCCAGTCGTTGAACGCCAGCTACGACACGATTCGCTCGAAGCGGGAAAAGCTGCTCAACAGCGGGCTGGTGCTCGAGAAGGTGAAGTTTGCCAACAACCTGTTCCAGGCCGTGCAGGAGGCGATCAAGGAGCAAGTCAGCGAGATTGCAACCTCCGTCACTGAGGGAGTTCCCAAGAGCCTGATCGCGGGCGTCGCGGCGGGCGGTGACATGACTTCGCCAGCACGTGGGGCCCTGAAGGCGGCCGCAACGACCGCCGTGTCGGTGCTCGACAAGGTGGCCTTGGCCCGGGAGGCGACGGTGCTCGCGTTGGAATTGTCGCAGAGCACGCAGGAGGCCGTGGTCCAGTTCAACCAAATCGAGCCGGAGGAGCGGAACATGGAACTCCTGAGGTCCGTCAAGGAGCTCGTGGATGGGCTGACGAAGGTCCACCAACGGTATTGGACCATCAACCAGCGCGTACGCGAGCTCGACGACGCCCAGCGCGGAGTCGCCACGCTCGTGGCGGACGGCGACCGCATCCAGTCGGAGCGGGAGGTGTTCCGGCGGCGGATGGCGTCGGTGGTGCAGGGGTACCGGACGCGGGACGCGGGCTTCCGTTTCTTCCGCAACGAAAAGCTCGAGCGCTACAAGACGTTGCAGGACCTCGCCACGCGGTACGCGTTGCTGGCGGCCAACGCCTACGACTATGAGACGGGCCTCCTCGGCACGACGGCGGGCCGGCAGTTCGCGCGTGGCATCGTGGCCTCGCGCGCCCTCGGAGTCGTCCGGAATGGCGAGCCGCAATTCGCCGGCAGCTCGACGGGCGACCCGGGGTTGTCCAGCGCGCTGGCGTCCATGAAGGCCGACTGGGATGTGCTGAAGGGCCGGCTCGGATTTAACAATCCCGATGCCTATGGAACGACCGTGTCACTCAGGACGGAGAACTTCCGGATCCTGCCGGGCAGCGACGGGGACCTGAACTGGCGCGACGTGATGAACCATGCCTACAGGGCGGACCTCTTGGCGGATCCCGACGTGGTTCGGTACTGCTTGCAGATGGACGACGGCTCCGGCCTGCCCGTCCCAGGCTTCGTGTTCACGTTCTCCACCGAGATCGCGCGCGGAAACAATCTTTTCGGCCAGCCGTTGGCCGCCGGCGACAGCTATTTCAGCCCGGCATCCTTCGCGACCAAGATCTTCGCCTCCGGCGTCGCCTTGGAGGGGTATCGCGGGATGGCGTCGCCGTCGTCCAACTCGGGCGCCGTGACGACGGGTGGGGCCACGTCTCCGACGGAGCCCGGTTCGTGGTTTCTTGATCCACTGGCGATGGCCGCGACCCCCTACGTATACTTGCTGCCCGTCGGGGTGGACCGGATGCGGAGCCCGCCCTTGGGGGATCAACGCACGGTGCGCGAATGGGCGGTGGACGACCTCGCGGTGCCCATGCCCTTCAACATCGGGGCATCCGAGTTCGCCACGAAGAAGCTTTGGCAATCGGCGGATTCCCTGAGCGAGACCTTGTTCGAGATCCGGAAGCACCAGCCGTTCCGCGCCGTGCCATCAGGATCCAGCTTTTCCCCCTCCCTCTACACGGGCGGCGGCGGCCTGCAACGCTCCCAGTTCACCAACAACAGGCTCGTGGGACGCTCCATCTGGAACACGCAATGGAAGCTCGTCATCCCGGCGCATGCCTTGCTGGCCAACCCGGACGAGGGCGTGGACCGGTTCATGCAGACGATCAAGGACATCAAGCTGCACTTCGTCACGTATTCGTACTCCGGCAACTAAGGACGACACTCATGCGCCCTACCCATCTCTCGCCCTTCATGCAGCGCCATGCCCAACCGGCATCCGCCCCGAGTCGTGGATCCACGCGAAGGGCTGCATGGCATTCGACCGTGTTTGCATTCGGCGCGGTCATGCTGGCCACCGCGTCGCTTGCCTTCCCGCCCACCCCGCATCACGAGGTCCGAGGCATGGTGCGGGACGAGCAGGGCAACCCGTTGGTCGCTCCCAACGCGACGGTGGTGCTCGAGTCCGGAGGGGCCGTGCTCGGCACCACCGTGGTTCGCACCACGGCAACGGCCCATGGCAACTACCGCATGGTGATCCCGATCGACAGCGGGACGAGGGAGACCCCTTACGCCCCGGCGGCCATGTTCCCGGCCGTGCCATTCCGGCTCAAGGTGAGGATTGGGGCGCAGACCTACGTGCCCATCCAGATGAGCGGCACGGCGACATTGATGACGCGTCCTGCGGGGCGTGCTGCGCTCGACTTGACGCTGGGCGTGGACAGTGATGGCGACGGGCTGCCGGATGCATGGGAGCGGACGTTGCTGGCGGCCTTGAGGAATAGGGGAACCCTCGCGGACATCAAGCCGGACGGGGACGACGACAAGGACGGGATTTCAAACCTGAATGAGTACCTTGCCGGCACCTATGCGTTCGACCCTGCGGATGGGTTTGTCGTGGAGATGAAGTCCATGGAACTGGGCCTGCCGGTCCTGGAGTTCCTGTCGATCCAAGGGCGCACCTACACGGTGGAAGGTTCGGCAGACCTGAAGACCTGGAGGCGCACGACGTTTGCCGTGTCCGGTGAAAAGGCAGGCGCCGAGGTGCGGGACTCCTTCTCGGCCAAGGACGTGGCTCCCATGCGCGTGAGGGTTGCGTCGCCGACCGAAGGGGAAGCGTTCAAGTTCTTCCGGGTTGTCGTTCGATGAACCAGACCAAGCCTGTCCTGCTGCGAAATCCCTGTGGATGACGGAAAACCGTAACATGAAGATCAAAGACTTTGTTTCCGCCGCCATCATGGCATGGATGCTGTCGGCCTCCGCCTTGGCTCAGGTGTATCAAGGGCACTTTGTGCCGGATTGGGCGCCGACTGCCCAAACTCAGGCGGGCGGCGTGCTGAACACGGCCGGCGCAACATGGAACACCATCATCCTTGGCGACTTGGCTGGGGCGGGATCCTCGGGATCGGTGGCCCTCAAAACCGCCACCGGCCAGAGCACATCCGTACAGTTCGGCTGGACAGACTGGGGCTCATCAGGGGGTGTGGCTTCCGGAGTCAATGGCTTCGAAGCCTTTAGCTCCACGGCCAGCGCCAACCTTATGCTCGGCTACGTGTATTCTATCGGCGGCTCGGAATCCCGCAAGGATTTCCAGTTCCAGGGGTTGGCTCCCGGGAACTATGATTTTTATGTGTACACCCAGGGAGACTCCGGCGCAGGCGGTCGGCAACTCGCGATGTCCGTCGGTGGGACGACGAAGACCGCAACTCCGGGTGTTGCTTCCTCAAGCACCTTCATCAACGGGCAAAACTACCTTCTGTTCTCCGGCGTCGTCGTGGGCAGCGATGGCAAGTTGTCCGGGCAGTTCTGGAGTGGCAGCACGACCTACATAGAATCCAATTGGAACGGCTTCCAACTCAAGTTGGCAAATGCCAAGACGACGCCGACGATTTCCACCGCACCGACGGCGACGGCGATCACGTCGGGGCAGACCTTAGCCAGCTCGACGTTGAGCGGGGGAGTGGCGAGCGTGTCGGGGACCTTTGCCTTCACGACGCCGACGACGCAGCCAGCAGTGGGTACGGCGGCGCAGGGGGTGACGTTCACGCCGACGGACACGGCCAATTACAACACGGTGTCGCTGAACGTAAATGTGACGGTCAACAAGGCGACGCCGACGATCACGACGGCGCCGTCGGCGACGTCGATCACGTATGGGCAAACGCTGGCGAGCTCGTCCCTGAGCGGCGGCGTGGCGAGTGTTCCGGGGACCTTTTCATTCACGACGGTGACGACGCAGCCAGCGGTGGGCACGGCGGCGCAAGGGGTGACGTTCACGCCGACGGACACGGCCGGCTACAACACGGTGTCGTTGAACGTGAACGTGACGGTGAACGGCTCAGCCTATGTGACGTACCAAGGGCAGTTCTTGCCCGCTACCGGTTCCGGTGGCGCCGTGCAGACGAGGGCGGGTGGCGTCCTCAGCAATGCCGGGGCGACATGGAATTCCCTCCGGTACAGTTCTTCCGGGTCGGTGGCCCTCAAGACCGACGCTGGGAGCAGCAGCACGGCCAACTTTGCGTGGAGTGGATGGAACACCGGGTGGATCACTCGGACGAGTGGCTATGGCTTCGTGAACACAATCCACTCGAACCTGATGGGATCATGCGTGTATTCGGCATCCGGCGCGGCAGGGGCCTTAGCGTTCGAGTTCAACGGGTTGCCTTCAGGAACGTATGATCTCTACGTGCTTACCCAAGGCGACGTTGGCGGGACTGGAAGGCAACTTGCGATGAGCATCGGGACCACGACGATCACCGCGACGGCTGGGAGTGGTTCTGCCAGCACCTTCGTGGCTGGTCAGAATTACCTTGTGTTTTCGGGTGTCACGGTTGGCGGGGATGGAAAGATCTCGGGGAAGTTTTGGGCAGGGAATCCGAATAACCTGGAGGCGAACTGGAACGGCTTCCAATTGAGGATGATGTCCGCCTCCAAGACAAGCCCGACGATCACGACGGCGCCGACTGCAACGTCGATCACGTATGGGCAAATGTTGGCGAGCTCGACGTTGAGCGGGGGCGTGGCGAGCGTGCCGGGCAGCTTTGCATTCACGACGCCGACGACGCAGCCAAGCGTGGGCACGGCAGCGCAGGGGGTGACGTTCACGCCGACGGACACGGCCAATTACAACACGGTGTCGCTGAACG
>CAIYFP010000490.1 GCA_903925515.1 uncultured Verrucomicrobiota bacterium | reverse complement strand
TCATGACGAGCTTCAGGCAAGCCTTCGGGCGGTGATGCGCTCAAACCAACGGCGCCCCGCAGTCATCCGGGCCTTGTTCCGGCATCCTTGCGTCGCCTATGCCGCCTGAAAATGCGCTACTTTTAGACTGCCGGTGTAATACTTACGCAACGATTGATACTTCTCGTATTTCCATCCAAGGTTGATCGACCGGATCGTCGCGGCCGTGTCGTTCTTGAAGGCATACACGAGGTTCCTCGCGCCGGTGCTCGTATTGCCATTGCGAAAGCCAAGGGCGCGATCCGTGGTGGAGGACATCGTGCCGTAGGCCCAGTTGATGGCCCCGGCCGACGTGCTGGTGGCCGAGGCAGCCCCGGTCCCGCTCGTTCCAAGCGCGGTCGAAGTCGTCGTCGTGCCCGAGGCCCAGTCGGAACCCACCCTCCAACCCGTCGGCAGCGTGGCCGAGGTCGAAGTCCCCATGCCGTTGAAGTCCTGGTTCACGGCGGAACCGATGGCCGTGATCGACTGTTGGCCATGCACGAGCAGGGACGTTCCCATCCATGCTGCGGCTAACGTGGCAAATCGCTTCATAGTCATCTCAATGCATGTGGGAAAACGGCGTCCCATGCACGGCGCCAAAAGGCTCTTCATGAAGGCCATGGGCGCTCGAACCCACGGTCCATGCTCGCGCAGCAGACGACCCACCAACCGCTTCCTCGGCATCTCATTCCATGGATTCACGCCATGGAAACCGCCTGGGGATGGAACAACCAAAAGGCGGGATGATCCGCCATGGATCATCCATGGCCGTCCGGCGACGCCCCGTTCCGGCGATCCCTTGCGCGGGTCACCCCATCGGTCACCCGCGCCGCAGCAACCTCCTCAGTCGCACGGCCGCGCTTCTACCCACCTCGAGAGGCGCGGCCTTGCCGCTCCAGTGCAAGGTTGCCGCATGCGCCCGAACCTCGGCTTGGCCAACACGGGCAAGGTTGATGATGAGCGTGCGATCAATCTGGACGAAACGCCCCGGGGGAAGGCGCTGCATCCATGCCGAGAGCGGCTGGCGCACCAGCAGCGTCCTGCCGTCCGCAAAATAAACCGTGGAATAGTTGCGGTCCGACCGGACCATCAGGATGTCGCCCGGCGCCACGAAGCATCCCGTCGCACCCGCCTGGATGAAGATCGACATCGGATCCACGGGGCCCTCGGGGGACGGCCCCGCCCCGATCACGCAAGACGCGCCCTCGCCCCGGACGTGCGCCGGGCGCAGACGCCTCACGATGCGGTGCACCGTCTGTGCAAAACGCTCCGGCTCAACCGGCTTCACCAGGTAGTCGAGCGCCTCGCATGCAAACGCACGCACCGCGTGCTGGTCATGCGCGGTCACAAACACCACCACCGGCGCGTGAGCCCTTGCCATCCCCAGCAGGTCGAACCCCTCCCCGTCGGGAAGGCTGATGTCGAGGAACACCACCTCCGGGAGCAGCTTGCCCACCGCATCCCGGGCACTCTTGATGTCTTCGGCCTCCCCGACCACCCGGAGGTCCGGGACGGCGGCGGCAAGGTTGCGGAGCACGACTCGCGCGAGGCGCTCGTCATCCACGACAAGGCATCGAACCGGGATCATCACGATGCCGCCTTGGTGAAGGGCTTCCCGGGCGCCGCGACCCGGAAGGGCAACACCAAACGGACGAACACCCAGCCGCGTTCCTCGGACACCTCCATGGTGCAGCGGGAGCCGAAGAGGAGGCCAAGACGCTCTCGAAGGTTCGACAACCCGACACCCCCGTCACATCGGCGCGGCCCGTCGTCCGGCAGGGTCACCTCGGGTTGCAGGCGCCCGGTGTTGGCCACCACAAGGCAAAGCCGGGATTCATGGAGCGACGCCACGACGCGGACGCGCAACACGTTGCTGGCGTCCCGACTTCCATGGCGGATGGCGTTCTCCAGCAGCGGCTGGAGCAGCAGCTCCGGGACCTCGCATGAGTTCAGGGCCTCAGGCACGTTCAGCTCCACCTGCAAGGATTCCTCGAACCGGACCTTCTCGATGGCGAGGTAGTCGGCCGCCATCGCAAGCTCACGGCCCAGTGACACGCGCCCGTCCGGCGCCCCGTCGAGGGAGCTTCTCAGGTAACGGGCAAGCAGCAGCAGGAAGCCCGGCGCGCGCGACGCGTCCTCCAGCACCAGCCCGTTCGCGCTGTTCAGGGAATTGAACAGAAAGTGGGGGTTCATCTGGTACCGCAGCGCGGAAAACCGGGACTCGACCAGTGCATGCTCCATCTGCTGCGCACGCCGACGCTCCTTCGCAAGGCCAAGGATGCGCGCCGCCGACAAGACAAGGAACAGGACCGGCATCATGGCGAACAAGCAGAGCAACGCCGACGCCGGGGCAAGCACGAAGGGCATGACCCCCTGCCATTGCAGGCCAAGCGCCAGCCGAAGGACGAATGCGGCCGTCCACATCAGGGCCAGCCACAACGCCAAGCCTTTTCTCTGCGTGAGCCACTGCACCGTCGCAACCAAGGCGCACACAAGGAACACCGTCACGTTCACCGTGTTCACCCCACCCGCCACCGACGTGCTGGACCTCAGCCACGCAAGGAACCCGGCCGGGCCATGCTCGACCAGCCCGGGCACACCCCCGCGATACGGGAGCACCAACATCCCAGCCGCCATCGCCAACGTCCCCCACATCGTCCCGGTCAAGATGCGGTCGGAAGTCCTCCCGATGGCATCCCGTCCGAGGAACTCCCGCGTGAACCATGTCGCCATGAACGAGCACACATGATTCATCGCCGTGAGCGGCAGCCACACCATGTCCGTTGCCCATGGCCAACCCAGCCATGTCCAGTAGCCCGCATGGATGAAGCAGAAAACCCCGTGCACCAGCACGAGGCCCGCGCTGATCCCGTAGAGCCGCTCGCGGCCCAAGACCCCGAAAACCGTGCCAAGCACCATCACCGACGCCATCAACCCCGCACCCGCCAGCGTCCATGCCTCCGCACGCAGTCGCGCCCCGCCATGAACCTCAAGGCTGGGGTGCAACGTCGGCAGGAAATACACCGACGCCTGCGTCCATGCCCGAAGGTACACGTCCACCTCCTCGCCCGGGTCCAGTTCCACGCCAAACGCCGGCAGCCGCGTGTCCAGCCGACGCGCCACGCCCGCGCGCATCATCCCCATTCTTTCCACGAGCACCGCGTTCGTGCCGCGCACCACGTGCCAGTCCAGTTCCGCAAATCGTGTCGAGCCCAGCTCCATCACCGGTTGCACCCGGTTCGTCCCGTCGTTTCGCAGGCGCCACCGCAGCCAGAACACGTCGTCCGTGAAACCAAACGACCGCCGTGTCGTCCCCATCGGCCGGAATCGTCCCGGCCCGGTCCCCGCAAGCAGCTCGGCCAGCCCCAGCCTCCCGCCGGGGTCGCGCAGCACCTCGCACCATGCGGCGGCGTCCACGGCCTCCCCCGTTCCCGTCGTCGCCATGGCGCGCGCACCCGGCTCGGCGGCGCTCAGCCCAAGCTCGATCAAGCCGGCGATCACGAACGTCAGGCATCGGGAAACGGGTGAGGTACCATGGCGGGCAGCACCCCGCATCCATGACACAGGGCATGGCCTGCTTGATGTCATGACAGAACGCATGCACCGGACGTCGGACCTCATCCTTCCCTGAAACCGCTCGTCATCCGGCCACGCACCCGGATCTCGCCGCGCGCCCATGCGCCCACCACCGCGGGGTACAGCTCTCGCTCCGCCCCTTGGATCCGGGCGTGCAACGTCGCCGCGTCGTCCCCGTCCAGCACCGGCACGGCCCGCTGTGCAAGGATCGGGCCCGTGTCGATCCCTTGGTCCACAAGGTGAACCGTGCAACCCGCCACCTTCGCCCCGTAATCCAAGGCCTGTCGCCATGCCTCAAGGCCAGGAAACGCAGGAAGCAACGACGGGTGAATATTCATCACCCGGCCGTCGAAGGCCCGCAGAAACTCCCCCTTCAAGATGCGCATGAAGCCCGCCAACACCACCAACCCCACCCCCGCCTCCCGCAACGACCCAATCACCGCGGATTCCGACTCCTCGTCCAGCTTCGTCCGAAACCGCCCCGGAGCGACGTGCCGGGCCGGAATCCCGCTCGCCCGCGCATGCCCGAGGATGCCCGCGTCCGACACGTCGCTCAGGACCAACGCCACCTCCGCATCCACGCTCCCCGCACGGATCGCGTCGGCGATGGCGACGAAGTTGGAGCCCTTGCCCGAACCAAGGATGCCCAGCCGAAGTCTGCCGTCGCTCATGCGCCGAGCATGGCCCGCCATGGGCCCTGCGGCGACAGCAATCAGGCAGGCGAGGCCGTCGCCCCGACACGAAAAAGGGCCGCCTGCGTTGGCAGGCGACCCATGGAGGAACGGTGCCTTGGCTTGGGCCTACTTTGTCTTCTTGGCCTTGCTGGCCGGCTTGGCGGCGGCGGCCGCCTTGCGCTTCTCGTCGATCGCGGCCTGGGCGGCGGCGAGGCGCGCCACGGGGACGCGGAACGGCGAGCAGCTCACGTAGCTCAGGCCAAGGCGATGGCAGAACTTCACGGAGTCAGGGTCGCCGCCGTGCTCGCCGCAGATGCCCAGCTTGATGTCCGGGCGGGTGGCGCGGCCCTTGGCGATGGCAATCTCCATGAGGCTGCCCACGCCGGTTTGGTCGATCGAGGCGAAGGGGTTCTTCTTCACG
>CAIYFP010000489.1 GCA_903925515.1 uncultured Verrucomicrobiota bacterium | reverse complement strand
TCCTCACGCCTTGCCCCGGGGCATTCTTGGAGCAACCCAACACCAGCGATTTGTGAGACACGACACTCGGACCGCATTCCTCGCGTCTTCGCGTCTTCCCAAGAAAACGCCGGTCGCGCGCCCGGGCGGGTTTCCCTGGCCCCACCCACCAAGGCCTGCCGTGGCCCTGATCTTCGGGTGAGCCGATCCCCGCTGCATGCCCCATGGAATCATTGCATGGGAGGCCTTGTTTCTTGAATCACGCAAGGACGCCAGGAAGCGAGGAGTGCCGGCAGGATCCGAACTCAGGCGGGGCCGCGCGGGGCGAGAACCGGGCACGCAAAAACTCCGGGCGCGGGGATCAGGAACTCAATCCGCCGGTTGACCATTCGCCGCACCTTCCGCAGCGTCCCGCAGTTACTCATGAAGCGCATCGTCATCCTCCTCGGCCTTGTTGCCTCCACCCTCGCCGTGTCCGCCGCCGACGTGGACGTCTCCAAGCTCCCGCCCGCGTCCTCCAGGAAGGACCTCGCCTTCGACAAGGACATCCTCCCCATCTTCCAGAAGTCGTGCGTGAAGTGCCACGGCCCCGAGAAGCAGAAGGCCAAGCTCCGTCTCGACACGCTGGAGGCCACGCTCAAGGGCGGCGAGAACGGCGACTGCATCTCCAAGGGCAACTCCGCCAAGAGCACCTTGGTCCACACCATCGCTCGGCTCGACCCCGACGCCGCCATGCCCCCGGACGGCAAGGGGGATCCCCTCACGAAGGAACAGGTCGGGATCGTCCGCGCATGGATTGATCAAGGCGCCAAGTAACCTCCGCGCCCGGCTCCATCCGCTCCCTCGCCGGCCGGGTCACCGTCGAACCCGGCCCCCGCTCGCGCCCGCCATCAAGGCCTCCACCTCGGACGGCGTCACCATGCAGGCGTCCCCCTCGATCGAGTGAGCAAGGCATGACGCCGCCGTCGCAAAGGCCACCGTCCATGCCGTCGTCGCCCCCGTGCGCCACCCATGGATCAACCCGGCCGTGAAGGCGTCCCCGGTGCCGATCCGGTCCACGACCTGCCGGATCTCGTAGGGCCGGACCTTGCCCTCCTCGTCGGCCGGCGCCTCGGCGTGTTCGCCCGTCCGGCCATCCAGCAGGAACCCTGACCATTCGAGCCCCGAGGCGTCGCTCGCGCGGCGGCGGGTCATGCCCACCGCCTGCAACCACGGAAACGCGACCAACGCCGCGCGCGCCCAGCCCAGCTCGCCCGGTTCCCCCGGCCCAAGGCCCAGCATCAACGCCATGTCATCCGCCCCTCCCACCAGATGCGTCACGTGCGGGATCAGTCGTAGCATCTGCTCCCGCGCCAATCCCTCCGGACCCGCGCCCGGCGCCCAACGCCACAGCTTCGACCGGTAATTCAGGTCGCATGAAACCGGGATGCCCAGCCGGCGGGCCGTCCGTGCCGCGAGGAGGTTGGCCTCGGCCGCGACCGCCGACAGCGCCGGCGTGATCCCCGTCAGGTGGAGCCATGCACACCCCTCCAGCACGCGTTCCCATCCGTACGCCTCGCCCGGCGTGACGGCGACGGCGCTGCCCTCGCGGTCATAAACCACGTTGCCGGCACGTTGCGCGGCCCCCTTTTCAAGAAAGTACAGACCGAGCCGCCCGCGAGGCGTCCGGTGGATCGCGGCCGTCCCCACGCCCATGGCCCTCAATGCCGCCATGCAGGCATCCCCCAGCTCGTTGCACGGCAATGCCGTCGCCAGCCGCGCCTCATGCCCCATGCACGCCAGCAACGCCAAGGCGTTGGCCTCGGCCCCTGCAAAGTCCATGTCCACCCGTCCCGGCATTGCCTGGCCGAAGCGCAGGTACCCCGGCATCGACACCCGCCCCATGATCTCGCCAAACCCGACGACCGCGCTCATGGCGTCCGGGCCTTTCGCGTGGCAAGGGACATTTCGTGCGCGGCCCGCGCGTTGGCCTCCACGCGCACCCAATCTCCCGAAGCCAGCACGGCCCGCGGCGCGATCCATGAACCGCCCACCGCAACCACCCCCGGCTGCGCAAGAAACCCGCCGGCCGTCGCCATCGAGATCCCCCCCAGCGGGATGTATCGCAGCCCAAGGTGCGCATACGGGACGGTGACCGTCTGGAAGTGGGCCGCGTCGCCGCCCGTCGATGCCGGGAAGTACTTCAGGACGCGGCAACCCGCCTCCACGGCCGCCTCGATCTCGCTGGGCGAGAACACTCCCGGTGCAAAAGGCAGGCCCTCCTCGCGCGCGGCCTTGACCACCCGGGGGTTGAAGCCAGGGGCCACGCCAAACCTCGCCCCCGCGTCCCTCGCCTCAACCACCTGCTCGGGTCGAAGCACCGTCCCGGCGCCCACGACCATGCGGGGGAACGCCCGGCTCATCCGCCGCAAGGCCTCCATCCCGGCGGGCGTCCTCAAGGTCAGCTCCACGACGCCAATCCCACCCGCCAAAAGAGCCTCGGCCGTCCGCTCCGCATGGCCTGCGTCGTCCAAGGTGATGACGGCGACGACGCCCGACGCGGCGAACGAAGCCATCAAGGAATCCATCTCAGGTACAATGCCCGCGTTCATGCAAGGAAGGTGAAGACAACCCCGCCATGATGCCTCCCCGAACGGCCTCAATGCGAGGACGGAGAAGGCCTCGCCTCGTTCCCATCCGGGCTCGGCACGGGCGACCTCTGGCGCTCCGTGTACAGGACGATGGCCGCGCCCAGCAGGATGAATCCCACGCCCCACCATCGCAGCACCGACACCTGCTCCCCCAGCACCCATCGCGCCGTCAACGTGGTCACCACCAACGACAACGACGTCAACGGCCACACGAAGCTCACGTCGGCACGCGACAGGAGGAACAGCAGGCATCCAAAAAAACCCGCCTCCATCGCCACGCCCAGCATCAACGACGGGCTCGCCAACGCCTCCCGTGCCAGCGCGGCCACCGCCGCCGGGCGCGGCTCAAGCCGCGTCCGGAGCTGCTTCTGCCCCTTGCTGATCAACACCACCCCCACCGCCTCCAGCACAAGCCCAAGCAACAGGACCATCACCAGTCGCGTCATCGAAACCTCCCGTTCGCCGAAACCCTCGCCACGTCCTCGTGGCGAACCAGCCGAATGCCGAGCTCCCTCACACGCGCCCGCACCCGGTCGCTGCAAAGCGCCTCCGCCTCCTCGCGATGCGCGCCCTCGTCCGGATGACAGTACAGCTCATGCGTGCCCGGGCCGAGCCGCCCCAGCAGGCCTAGCACGTACTCCTCGTTCACCCGGTCGTTCTGGAGCAGGCCAAACACACGGTCCACGTGCCCCACCCCCGCACGCCCCAGCCTCCGCCCCGCGAACATGGAGAGCAGGTGAAACACCATGGCATGGCTCGCGCGGTACCCGTGCCGTCCCCGCGCCAGCCTCAGGTTCAACATCCACGGGTCCCGCGTCAGCCGCATCGAACGTAGCCCCCAGTCGCGCCCCCGCTCAAGGACCAGCCCCAGCACGGTCGGGTGCAGGTGGATGTTGCAGTGCCCGTCAAGGTGGCCCGCGCGAAGCCCCATCCTCACGAACCGCCCAAGCTGCGCCTCGATCTCCGCCGCCAGCTCCCGCCGCAGGCCGCGCATCAGGAAGAACCGAAGCCCCGCACGCGCGGGACTCGCGTCAAGTCGGCCATCCCCCCCGACCAGCCCCGGGACCTGCCCCGGCCCGAGCACCGGCCGCGCGCATGCCAAGGCAAGGTGCAGCCCCACCCCAAGGCCCGGGTTCTCCCGCGCGATCGCGGCCGCCTCCTCCGCGGCATCCCCCCCAACCATGAGGCTTGCCGAGGTCAGGATGCCCTCGCGATGCGCGCGGAGCACGGCCGCGTTGGCACCCCGCGAGGAACCAAAGTCATCCGCGTTGACGACAAGCCGGATGCGGGCCTCATCCGCCATGGCGGGCGGGCCCGAGGCCCAGCTTCCAGCGGAGCACCGTGCCAAGGATGATCATCAGCTTTCGGGCCCGCGTCAGGCGCATCGGCTCCGGCCCAAGGACCGGGTACCCGCCGCGCTCCAGCTCCACCAACAGGCGACCATACACCGCCGCCATCAGCTCGGCCGTCATCATCGAGCCATGGTCCGCCACGGGCAACGCCGCGCGGGCCCGTGCAAAAAAAAACCGCGCCCGCCCCGCCATCTCCCGGGCCAACGCGTCAAAACCCGGCGTCCGGCGCCCCGCCAGGACGTCTCCCTCCGTCACGCCGTGCGCCCGAAGGTCGGCCTGCGGCAGGTAGATGCGCCCGCGCCGGGCGTCGTTGCCCACGTCCCGCAGGATGTTCGTCAGCTGCAACGCCTTCCCCAGCGCGTCCGCGTACTCCCGGCAACCCGGGTCCGTGTACCCGAAGACCTCGATGCTCAGGAGCCCCACCACGGACGCCACATGGTAACAGTAGAGCTCGAGCGACGGCATGTCCGGATACCGCACCGTGACAAGGTCCATCTCCACGCCCGCGAGCAACTCGTCGAACAACCGGAAGGGCAGCCGGTGCCGGGCGATGAAGGGCCGGAGCTCGCGCAGCACGTCGATGCCCGGCTCCCCGCCCTCGCAGGCCAACCGCGTCTCCTCCCGCCACCGTCCCAGCTCCTCGGCGCGGCGCGCCACCGGCACCTCGTCCTCGTCCGCGATGTCGTCCACCCTCCGGCAATAGGCGTACAGGGCCGACATCGCGGCCCGCTTCTCCGGCGGCAACAGGATGAACGCCAGCGCAAGGTTCGACCCGCTCTTGCGGGTGATCTCGGCGCTCACCGGCGGCGGCTTGGCGGCGGCGGCGTTCACGGCGTCCCGTTGCGGTCGTCCGGCGGCCCGGCGGGGTCGCGCCACGGCGGCAGGCCCCCCGTCTCCGCCAAGGTGGGGTTGCGCACCTCCGTCCGGCTCCGCCGTCGCCGCCGCCGACGGCCGGACGACTCGCCCTTCGCGTCCTCCGGCGGCGGCGGCGTGGTGAGACGGCCGCGCTCCCGGCGGCGGCCGCGGGAGGGCTTCCGGATGAACACCGCCCAGACGACGACGAGGAGCACGACGGCGAGCACCGACATCAACACGAGGGCGAACGCGCCGGCGGACTCGGGCCCCACCGGGCGGGCGACGCGGGCGAGCTCGGCAAAGTCTGGGACTGCGGCAATCATGTCGTGGGGAAGGTCGTTTGAGGCGCGGCCATGCCGACGTCGGAGATGCCAAGCGAAAGGCGACCCAGCCTGAACTGGAGCGCCTCCGGCGTCAGGCCAAGCTGGGCGGCCGCGTTGGCAAGATCCCCGCCGTGCTGCCTCAGCGCGGCTCCAACCATGTCGCGTTCAAAGGTCACCAGCGCGTCCCCGAGCCCGCCCAGCCGGGAACCCCGCGCCTCGCCCGGCGGCTGGCGCAGGCGGGACTCCACCTCGAAATCAGGCAGGCTCGCGGCCTGGACCTCCTCGCCGCCCTCGAGAATCACCGCGCGCTCGATCACGTTGCGCAGCTCCCGGATGTTGCCAGGCCATGTGTGCGCGGCCAACGCCGCCCTCGCGGGCTCGCTGATCGACCGCACGTTCTTCCCCAGCCTCGCGTTGAAGCCGCGCAGGAAATGCGCCGCCAGCAACAGGATGTCGCCCCCGCGCTCGCGCAACGGCGGCGGCCGGAACTGCATCACGTTCAGCCGGTGGAACAGGTCCTCGCGGAAGTCCCCGCGCCGGATCGCGTCCACGACGTCCCGGTTGGTGGCCGCAATGAGCCGCACATCGACCCGCAGCTCCTGCGTGCCACCCACCCGCGTGAACGAGCCGTCCTCGAGGAACCGCAGCAGCTTCGCCTGCAACGGGCGGCTCATGTCCCCGATCTCATCAAGGAAGATCGTCCCGCCGTCCGCCTCCTCCACCTGCCCGTGCTTCGTCCGGTGCGCCCCCGTGAACGATCCCTTCTCGTGCCCGAACAACTCGCTCTCCAGCAACGTCTCCGGGATGGCCGCGCAGTTGATCCGCACGTAGCTCCCGCCGGACCTCCGGCTCAGCGAGTGGATCGCGCCCGCCACCAGCTCCTTGCCCGTGCCGCTCTCGCCAAGGATCAGGACCGTCGCGTCCGTGGGCGCCACCGTGCGGATCAGCTGCCTCAGCTCCTGCACCTTCGGGCACTCGCCAATCAGGTGCTCCACCCGGCACGCCTCCGCCGAGCGCGCCCGCAACGCGGCGTTCTCCGCAAGCAACCGGTGTCGCTCGCCGCACCGCGCGACCGCATGCAGCAGCTCGTCCGGCTCGAACGGCTTGGCGAGGTAGTCGATCGCCCCCGCCTTGATCGCCTCCACCGCAAGCTTCGGCGTCGCATACGCCGTGATCATGAGCACGGGCAACCCCGGCTTCCTCCTCGCCAGCTCCCGCAGCAGGTCGTAGCCGCTCATGCCCCCCAGCCGGCCATCCGTCACCACAAGGAAAAACTCCTCCGCCCCAACCGCCTTCAACGCGGCCTCCGCCGACTCCGCCAAGCGCACGTCGTAGCCCTCGGCACGCAAAACCGTCTCCAACGAGAGGCGCATGTTCCTCTCGTCGTCCACGACGAGCATGGGTGGAAGTTTCATCGACGCAGCCGCATCACCGAGCGGGCCGGCAACGTTACGACGAAGGTGGCGCCGTGGCCAAGCGCCGACTCCGCCCGGACGTTCCCCCCGTAGAGCTCGGCGTTGTGCTTCACGATCGCGAGGCCAAGGCCCGTGCCGTGCTCCTTCGTCGTGAAGTAGGCGTCGAACAGCTTGGACAGGTTTTCCGGGGCGATGCCCGGCCCCGAGTCCTTCACCCGCACCTCCACCTCGTAGTCGGGCGTCACGCGCGCGTGGATCCAGACCCTGCCGCGCCCGTCCATCGCCTCCCGCGCGTTCGTGAGCAGGTTCACGATGATCTCCGAGAAATGCCCCCGCTGCCCCAGCAGGAACGGGATCGCCGGCGCATAGTCCCGCCGCACCTCCACCTTGTAGTCCGTCCCGGCCGGGAACACCTGATCCACCGCCCGGTCGATCTCGTCCGTCATCAACACCCGCTCCACCTTGCCCTCCGCCAGCTGCGCGTAGCCCATCAGCTCCGTCAGGATGCGGTCCGACCGCACCACCTCCTCCCGGATGATGGCGATCTGCTGCGTGATCGTCTTCCCCTCCTTCACCGTCTTTTGCAGCGTGTAGGCCGCGTTGTTGATGATGCCCAGCGGGTTCTTGAGCTGGTGCGCGATCTCGGCCGCCAGCCGCCCCGCCGCCTGCAACTGCTGCTGCTTCACCGCAAACTCACGCGCCTCCGCCTCCTCCTGCCGCTTCCGGTCCAGCAACACCTGCAACGCGTAGCAACACGCCGTCAGCAACAGCAACAGCAGCAGCCGCGTGACCAACGACTCCACGGGCTCGCCCGCCCCATCCTCCGCGCCCGCACCCACCGCGCCCCGCCCCGTCGTCTCGATCAACTCACGGTCCGTCCGGTCCAGCAGCCGGTGCAGGAACCCCGCCAGCATGTAGTACCCCGGCACCGCCACGTTGATCATGATCTGCACGTCCGCCCTCGGGATCACCGCCGCGTTCCGCAGGATCAACCCCGGGTACAGCCAGTACAGGATGCTCCCAAACCCCCCCGTCACCACCGTCAACGCCGACAGGAAGATCGAGTCCACCAACGCCAGCACGTACACCACCCGCTCCACCAGCCGCGCCGGCACCTCGTCCATCCCCCAGATCACGATCCCCCCGCCCACGTTCAGGCAGAAGTACATCACGAAGAATACCCTCAGCACGTTCCAGGCATCCTCCGCCAACGGCGTCAGGTCCCGGAACCACGACGACACGAACAACAGGTAAAGCAACACCAGCGAGGACACCGCCTTCGCCGGCAACGCCACCCCTCGCTCCACGAACGCCACCCGCTGCATGAACACCGCATCGTCCGCCTGCGGCGCGTCCACAAGGCCCCCGATGCCCCGGAACCACTCCCCCAACCTTGCTCCCGTCGCCCTCACCCCTTCCTCCCCTCACCCCCCGCGCCGCCCCCCCGCCAAAAGCCCCAGCGCACGCCTCACCACCTCCTCTACCCCCGCCATCCGTCCCAGGCCCTCGTACCCGCACGACAACATCCCCTCCTCCGGCCCCACAAACTCCACCCCCCTCGTCCGCAGCAGCCCCACGTTCGCCCGCGTCGCCGCATGGCCCCACATCTTCCCGTTCATCGCCGGCGCCACCAGCACCGGCGTCCCGGGCTCCAGCGCCAGCGCGATGCAGCCCAAGGCGTCGTCCGCCAGCCCCTGCGCCAGCCGCGCCAGCGTCGCCGCCGTCGCCGGAGCCACCAGCAACAGGTCCGCCTCGTCCGCCGCCCGAACATGCAACGGCTTCCACCCCTCCTCCTCGTCGTACAGGCCCGTGATCACCGGCTGCCTCGAAAGCGTCTGGAACCCCAGCGGCGTCACGAACCGCTGCGCGTCCGCCGTCAACACCACCTGCACCCGGCACCCCGCCTTCACCAGCGCGCTCGCAACGTCCAGCCCCCGGTGCGCCGCGATGCTCCCCGTCACCCCCAACACCACGTTCCTCCCCTCCCCAACGCTCATGACGCCCTCCCAAAGTCCAGCCGCACCCGGTGCCGGCGACACCGCTCCGCCGCGTAGATCGCCTCCACCCGCGCAAGGTCCTCCTCCCGCGTCCCGCTCACCACCACGTAGTCGAAATGCACCGCCTCCCCCACCTCCGACGGCGCCGCCTCCAGCCTCCGCCGCAACACCTCCTCCGCCTCCGCGCCCCGCCCGCGCAGCCGCGCCTCCAGCTCCGCCAACGTCCCCGGCGTCAGGAACACCGTCGCCAGCGCCGCCCCAAGCTCCCCATCACCCCGCGCCACCCGCCGTATCGACGCCGCCCCCTGCACGTCGATGTTCAACAACACGTCATCCCCGCCCCGCAACACGTCCACCACGCTCGTCCTCAACGTCCCGTATCGATTCCCGTACACCTCCGCGTGCTCGATGAACTCCCCTCGGCCCACCCGGTCCTCGAACTCCACCCGGGTCAGGAAATGATAGTCCACCCCGTCCCGCTCCCCGGGCCGCGGCGCACGCGTCGTGCACGTGATCGCGCGGCGCAGCCCGCCGTTCCTTGCAAGCACCGCCGTGCACACCGTCGTCTTGCCCCCGCCCGACGGCGCCGAAATCAACAGGATGACCCCGCCTTGTCGCATGTTCGCTCGCTCCCTTGCCCGAATGCACCCCGGCCCGCCGCGCCCCCGTCGCGCCCCCGGCCGTTCACTCGACATTCTGGACCTGTTCGCGGAAGCGCTCCAGTTCCGTCTTGGCGCGAACCACGGCGGCCGAGATGACCGCGTCGTTCGCCTTCGACCCCACCGTGTTGATCTCGCGGTGCATCTCCTGCGCGAGGAAGTCCAGCCGCCGCCCCGCCGGCTCCCCGCCCCCGCACGCGTCCTCGAATTGCTCGAAATGGCTCCCCAGCCGCGCCAGCTCCTCCGAGATGTCCGACCGGTCCGCGAACACCACCAACTCCTTCAGGATCCGCTCGTCGTCCGGCCCCACCCCCTCGATCCCGGCCGCCCGCACCCGTTGAGCAAGGTTGTCCCGGTACCGCTCCATCACCGCAGGTGCACGCCCGGACATCTCCAACGCCGCCGCCCGGATCGCGCCAATCCGCCCACGCAGGTCCCGCCCGAGCGCCTCCCCCTCCCGCCGGCGCGTGGCGTCCAGCTCCCGCAACGCCCCCCGCAACGCCTCCTCCAGCACCGGCCATGCCGCCTCCGGGTCGCAGGGCGCCGCCCCCTCCTCCAACACCCCGGGGCAACGCACCAACACCTCCAGCGACGGCCACTCGTCCCGACCCAGCGCCGCCGACAACGCCCGCAGCTCCTCCGCATAGGCCAACGCCACCTCACGGTTCACCTTCGCCCGCGCACCCCCGCCCGGCTGCCCGAGCCGGAACCGCGCCTCGCAGCGCCCCCGCGAGATCGCCCCCCCGATCACGTCCCGAGCACGCGCCTCCAACGACGCCAGCTCCTCCGGCAACGTCACCACCACCTCCGCATGACGCCGGTTCACGCACCGGATCTCCACCGACGCCGCCAACCCGTCCCGCACGCACTCGCCCCGGCCATGGCCGGTCATGGATCGCATGCCCGCACCCTGCCCCAGGGCGCCCCCAGCCGGAAACCCCGAATCCATCGCGCGGCCACCTTGACGACGCCATCGCATGGGGCATGGAGGCAAACCCACGCCGACGCCGCCCCTTCTCAAGGCTTCCTGAGCCGGTAGAAGCGCGTCCCCTCCGAAATCGGCACCACCATCACGTTCTCGCCACCCACCGCGCGAACCGTCTCCTCCGGCGCATCCCATGGGCCGGACACGTCGGGCGCCGTCTCCGGCTCGAACCCCACCGCGCCCAACGGCCACGACAACCGGAGTTGCCCGCCTTCCACCACCGACCTCACCACGGGGTCGCGCACCGGCGTCAGCACGGCCCTCAGTTGAAGCGCGAAGCTCAGGTCGCTCGACGCGGCGTCCGCCTGGTGCAACTCCACCGCCATCACGTTCCTCCCCGTCACCAGCCAGCCCGGGTCAAGGTCCGCCTCGTACAGCGTGGACTCGTCCGTCCCGCCCACGGTCGAGGATGCGAGCGTGCCGGGGCTGATCGTGCCCGCGGGCATGTTGCTCCGGAACACCTCGCGCCCGTTCAGGTACACCACCGCCCCGTCATCCCGGATCAACCCCGCCGTCGCCGACAGGATCGCCTTCGGGTCATCGACCGTGAACGCATGGCGAAACCATGTCGTGATGTACTTCGCGCCGCTGCTCGGGCCGAAGCCCACGACCGTCACCACGTCGTCATCCCCGTACCCAAGCTGGGCCGGCCCGCGGCTCCACGTGGAGTCGTCATAATTGCTCCACCGCCAGTTCGCAGAGGGCAACGTGCCCTTGTCGTGGTACCTCCACTCGGCCCCCAGCGGGATCAGCGTGACCGTCGCAAGGTCGCCGGGGTCCGCCGCCTCGAAGTCGAGCCCCGCGCGGTCCGACTGCACGTTGATGGGGTTCGAGAACCCAACCTTCGTCATCAGCAGGTCGCCGGACTGCGCCTGCAACGTGTACGTGCCCCGCGCCAGCCCCACCAACGTGTACGTGCCGTCGGCGTCCGTGAACGTCTGCCGCGTGTTCGACGTGTACACCCGCACGCCGCCCAAAGGTTGCCCGCCCTTCGTCACCTTCCCGGACACCCGCACCGTCGTCGGGACCCCAACCCGCACGATGACCGAGTCCGCGCCCGTGCCGCCCCTCAGGTCCGACACCACGCAACGCACCACGTAGTCCCCCGCCACGTTGTAGATCTTGCTGGCCGTCGGCCCGTTCGTCCCGAAGGTGCCGTCCCCGAAGTCCCAGTCGTACGCCAGCTCCCGGTCGTCCGCGTCCGCCGCCGTCGCCGTCAGCCGCAACGTGCCGTTCACGGCCAACGACGACGCCGACCCGTCCACCTGCACCGTGGGCCGCGCGTTGTTCGTCGCGTTGCCAAGCCGCACCGCCACGTCGTACCACACCGGGTCCGTGCCCCCCTTCGCCAGCGTCGTCACGTGCACCCCCGCCGCCACGTCGCTGAACGTCCGTCCCAACACCAATGCCGCGTCGTTCTTCCCGTCCGGCGACCCCGGCGTCGGGTCCAGCAGCAACGACGCCGCGTTGCCCGTCTGCGCCCACCGGATCCCCACCCCCGCCTCCAGCCAGCGGCTCGTCGGCCACTTCTGCCGCGCCTCGACCCAGTAGTTCGTCCGGCTGTTCCGCCGCACTGTCAGCGCCCGCACCGCGGCCGGCCCGTTCGTGCTGTCCATCGCGAACACCCGGTACGTCCCGTTCGTCGTCGCGTTCCGGACTTGGCTGGACGGGAGCCAATCCAGGAAGTTCTTGTACCGCGCGTTGAAGTGACGCCGCCCGCCCGTCGCGTTGCCCATCGTGTCGAAGCTGTCCCCGTATTCCACGCTCGTCCCGGCGCCCACCACCGACGCCCCGCCCGTGTCCCAGAAGTTCGCATGGTTCAACCCAAGGTTGTGCCCCAACTCGTGCGCGATCACCCCGGCGCCCGCGTCAAACGACGCCCGGATCCACGACCCCGGCGCCCCCACGTACCCCAGCCCGGCCCACCCATAGCCCGGCACCGCCCCAAAGCACACAAGGTCGAACGCATAGGCCCCAAGGTTGTAACCCGCCGCCGTCGCCGCGCTCCGCGCCGCCGTCCGCAGCTCCGCCGCGTCCACCGACCCATAATACGACGCCGTCCTCGGCATCCGCAGCGTCGGCGTCAGCGCCGTCCCGGCAGGCCCAATCGGCGCAAACCCAAGCCGCCCATACGATTGCTCCCGAAAGAACGCCTCCAGCCCCGCCACCATGTTCGTCCCCATCGCGTCCGTGAACGGCGCCCCAGCAAGGTCCGGGAAGTCCACCCGGATGAAGATCAACCGCTTCGTCCCCTCCGTGTACGCCCGCATCAACCGCGGCGCACCCCCGGCATCCACCGTCTCCCCCCCAATCGCCCCCGCCATCAACGCGTCATGCAACGCCTCCAGATGCACCGTCCCGCACGCCCACTTCACCTCGCCCCCCGCGCTCGCCGCCTCCCCGTGCCCCTCCACCTCATGGCCGTCCGCCGACGTCGCGTCGCAGCCCGCCTCGCCATGGATGCCCAACCCCCCGGCCTCCCACGACTCCATCCGCCGCAACGGGCTCTCCGCCACCGCCATCCTCCCCTCCATCACCACCCCGTGCAGGGCCACCGACCGCAGCGTCCCATGAAACAACCGCTCGCCATAGACCTGCGCCTCGTAGGTCTCCCCGTTCAGCCGCGCCTTCCGCACCATGCCGCGCCCCGGCCCCGTCCCCCCGGGCGTCGGCGTCTCGCACAACACCTCAAGGTCGCCCTTCCCCTCCACCGGCTCCTCCAGCTGCGCCACCACCTCCACCGGCAACTCCCGCCGGATGCCCCTCGGCACCGACCGCCTCAACGCCTCCATCGGGTCCGTCACGATCCACTCCCGCATCTCCATCCGCCGCTCCGACGCCCGCTCCACGCCTTCCTGCACCATGCCGGCCCGTTGCGCCCCCGACGCGTCGCGATAGGCCGCCACCCATGCCTTGAAGCGTTCCTGCGCGGGATTCCCGCTTGCCTCAACCCACGACTGCTCCAGCACGGGCAAGACACGCCGGCTCGCCACCTCGCCCCCGGACAAGGCCGCGCGCACCCCCGCGCCGACGCCCACCCCCCCGTTCCACCCCATGGCCAGCCAGCCCAGCCACAAGGCCATGGCCCCGCCCCAACCACGCCCATGCTCCCTCGCGCTCATGTCTTCCATGCCACCCTGCATGCCCTCCCAAAGCTTGTCCCGTGCCATTTCAACCCGGCTCGCCCGGGCCGGGGCTCGTCCACGCCTGCTCCCGTGCTTGGCGTCGGCCCCATGCCCCCGGGCAGACGCGCCGCTCACGGCCATGGGCTCGGCCATCCCGCCTGTAACCGCCCGTTCCGCGCCCGTGTCTCCCCCAAGCGAACGGGCCCTTCCATCCGCCGGCGACGCCGTCACTTCCAAAAGGACAGCCCGCCGGTTTCATGGCACGGTCCCAAAACGTTTTCCGAGACGCGATTCCTCATGCCCTGCCTTGCTACCATCCCGAGTGCGCCCAATGCCTTGCGCGCACGCCCGTTTCTGGCCGCATTCGCCCTGCTCGCCGCCATGGCCGCCGGTTGCAGCAAGTTCCAGAAGGCCGCCCCCATCGAGCTGCGCACGGAGGCCGTCGCGCGCACCAACCTCGTCCAGTCCGTCAACGCCAACGGCCAGATCACGCCCATCCGGCTCATCCAGGTGGGCTCCCAGGTTTCCGGCACCATCACCGAGATCTTCGCCGACTTTAACTCCCGCGTGAAGGCAGGGGACGTGCTGGCCAAGATCGACCCCGCCTCCTTCGAGCGCGCCATGGCCCGGGCCGAGGCCGACCTCGCCTCCGCCAAGGCCCAGGAGGCCCTCGCCCTCTTCAACCTCAAGCGCGCCAAGGAACTCTACCAGGCCAAGCTCATCTCCGAGACCGAGTACACCCAGAACGACGTCCAGGTCCTCCAGGCCAACGCCAACGTCAAGATGCGCGAGGCCGCCGTCGAAAGCGCCCGCGTGGACCTCCAGCGCACCACCATCTACGCCCCCCTCGACGGCATCGTCATCCTCCGCAACGTCGATGCCGGCCAGACCGTCGCCGCCTCCTTCAACACCCCCACCCTCTTCACCATCGCCAACGACCTCGCCAAAATGCAGATCGAGCTCGCCGTCTCCGAGGCCGACATCGGCTCCGTGGACGTCGGCCAACGCGTGGACTTCGGCGTCGATGCCTTCCAGAACCGCCGCTTCAACGGCAAGGTCAAGCAGGTCCGCTACGCCGCCACCACCAACCAAAACGTCATCACCTACACCACCGTCGTGGAGGTCAACAACCCCGACCTCAAGCTCCGCCCCGGCATGACCGCCAACGCCAACGTCATCACCTCCGAGAAGACCAACGTCCTCCGCATCCCCGCCTCCTCCCTTCGCTTCTCGCCCGTGACGCTGGGCCTCACGACGCTCCCTGCCACCAACCAAGTCTCCACCAACGACGTCTCCCGACGCCCGCGCCCCGCCGGCATGGACGACCTCCCCACCCCCCCATGGATGGCCAATGGCCAGTTCCGCCGCCCCACCGACGAGGAACGCGACAAATGGCTCGCCTCCCTCACGCCCGAGCAGAAGGAAAAATACGAGAAGTTCATGGCCGAGATGCGTCGGCGCCGCGCCGAGGGCGGCGGCGGTGGCGGCGGTGGCGGCGGCGGCATGGGTGGAATGGGCGGCGGTGGCGGCATGGGCGCCGGCGGTCCCGGCGGCAGCAACGGCTCGCCCAAGCCCTCCTACGAGGGCCCCACCCTCCGCACCCTTTACCTCGCCACCGGCACCAACGCCCCGGACGGCAAGCCCGTCGTCCAGGCCGTCACCGTCAAGATCGGGATCAACGACGGCGCCAGCTACGAGGTCCTCGAAGGACTCAAGGAGGGCGACCCCATCGTCATCGGCTCCAAGGGCGGCCCTCCCCCCACCACCGCCTCCGCCCCGGCCTCGCCCTTCGGCAGCCCCTTCGGCGGCGGCGGCCCGCGCCGCTAGCACCACGCTCGCCGCAGCCCCGCTCCCCATCCCATTCCCCACTCCCCATCCCGTGCCCGCAGACCCCGTCATCCAGCTCGTGGACTTCCGCAAGACCTACCAGTCCGGCGAGGTCGAGGTCCAGGCCGTCCGTGGCGTCAACCTCTCCGTCATGCCCGGCGAGTTCGTCGCCATCATGGGTGCCTCCGGCTCCGGCAAGAGCACCATGATGAACACCATCGGCTGCCTCGACCGCCCCACCTCCGGCAAGTACCTCCTCGACGGCGTGGACGTCGGTTCCCTCTCCAAGAACGAGCGCGCCGACCTCCGCAACCAAAAGCTCGGGTTCGTCTTCCAAGGCTTCAACCTCCTCTCCCGCACCACCGCCGCCGAGAACGTCGAGCTCCCCATGCTCTACTCCCGGCCCCCCATCCCCGCCCGCGATCAACGCGCCCGCGCCCTCGAGGCCCTCGAGCTCGTCGGCCTCGGCTCCCGCGCCCATCACACCCCCAGCCAGCTCTCCGGCGGCCAGCAACAGCGCGTCGCCATCGCACGCGCCCTCGTCAACCGCCCCAAGGTCCTCCTCGCCGACGAACCCACCGGCAACCTCGACTCCCGCACCTCCATCGAAATCATGGGCATCTTCCAGAAGCTCAACGAGCAGGGCATCACCCTCGTCATGGTCACCCACGAGCTCGACGTCGCCCGCTATTGCCGCCGCATCGTCGTCATGCGCGACGGCCTCATCCGCTCCGACGAGCCCGTCACCGACCGATCCCTTGCCCCCGTCGAGCTCGCGCGCCTCGACGCCGAGCAAAAGGCCGTCCAACTCGCCTAGTTCACCCCCCATGTTCGCCGTCCTCAAGATCGCCGTCCGCGCTCTCCGCCGGAACCTCCTCCGCTCCTTCCTCACCATGCTCGGCATCATCGTCGGCATCGCCGCCGTCATCGTCGGCGTCAGCATGGGCACCGGCGCCAAGGCCGAGGTGGACAAGCGCATCGCCTCCATGGGCCAGAACCTCCTCGTCGTCATGTCCGGCAACATGAGCCGCGGCGGCGTCCGCGGCGGCTTCGGCGCCGCCCCCAACCTCTCCCAGGCCGACTACGACGCCATCCGCCGCGAGATCGGAGGCGTCGCAGGCGTCAGCCCCGAGGTCCGCACCTCCGCCCAGGTCGGGGCCGGCAACCAAAACTCCTTCGTCCAGGTCCTCGGCGTCTCCCATTCCTACGCCGACATCCGCTCCTGGGAGTTCCGCTCCGGCGCCAACTTCACCGACGCCGACGTCCGCAACGCCTCCAAGGTCTGCATCATCGGCACCACCACCGCCAAGACCCTCTTCGGCGAGGACGTCGATCCCACCGGCCAGACCGTCCGCATCAAGAACGCCCCCTTCACCATCGTCGGCTGGCTCAAGCCCAAGGGCGTCAATTCCTTCGGCTCCGACCAGGACGACGTCCTCCTCCTCCCCTACACCAGCGTCATGAAACGCCTCTCCGGCGACACCATGTTCCGCTCCTTCTCCGTCCAGGCCGACGAGCCCTCCTCCCTCGTCCAGGTCCAGTCCGACATCTCCGACCTCCTCCGCCAACGCCACAAGATCGCAGACGGCAAGGACGACGACTTCATGGTCCGCAACCAGCAGGAGATGTCCGACTTCTTCAACGCCAACAACCGCATCATGACGATCCTGATCGGCTTCTTCGCCGGCATCTCCCTCGTCGTCGGCGGCATCGGCATCATGAACATCATGCTCGTCTCCGTCACCGAGCGCACCCGCGAGATCGGCATCCGCCTCGCCGTCGGCGCTCGCGGGCGCGACGTCCTCCGCCAGTTCCTCACCGAGGCCGTCCTCCTCTCCATCATGGGCGGCGCCCTCGGCATCGCCACCGGCTTCTGGCTCGCCCCCCTCCTCACCAAGCTCTTCGAGTTCCCCACCCTCATCTCCACCCAGTCCGTCGTCCTCGCCTTCTCCGTCTCCGCCGTCATCGGCGTCGTCTTCGGCTTCTTCCCAGCCCTCAAGGCCGCCAACCTCGACCCCATCGACGCCCTCCGGTACGAGTAGCCCCAGCCCCCGCTACCTCTTCCACGCCGACCACAACGACGCCCGCTCGTCCGTCCATGGCCGTGCCGCGGCCCCGGCCGCGCTCGCCTTCCACTGCACCGCACGACGCAGCATCCCAAGGTCCGTCTCCTCGTTCGCCACCACCACCCAGTGCGATGCCTCCTGCCCGGCCGCCGTCGGGTTGTCGTCCTCGTTCCCCCGGCTTGTCATCCCCAACGCCGCCGCCGCCGCCGCCACCACCGGCTCCAGCCCAAGGTACCGGTTCGACACGTGCACCAGCAGCACCCCCCCAGGTGCCAGCCGCGCGCGATACAACGCAAACGCCTCCACCGTCAGCAAGTGCACCGGGATCGAGTCCGAGCTGAACGCATCCAGCACCAGCAGGTCGTACCGCGCGTCCCGCTCCTCCATCAACCGCAGCCGCCCGTCCCCCACCACGACCCGCGGCGGTCCCGACGGACTCTCCGCAACGTAAGAGAACCATTCCCGCCTCCCCGCCACCTCGATCACCGCCGGGTCGATCTCGTAGAAGGTCATCGAGTCCCCCGGCTGCCCGTACGCGCACAGCGAGCCCACCCCAAGCCCAATCACCCCAATCCGCAGCCCACGCCCCTCCCCCTCCCCCGCCCGCCCCCGAAGCGCCCGGAACACGTCCCCCACCGGCCCCTGCGGATGG
>CAIYFP010000488.1 GCA_903925515.1 uncultured Verrucomicrobiota bacterium | reverse complement strand
TAACCCCGGCGCCGACCAACACGGCCCGCGCAACGTGCAGGAACCTCGCGACACACCGGTCCCATGCGCCGAATGGAGGGAAATCCTTGATGCCCGCAGGCTACCCCCTGCACCCCACCCGGGCCAAGGTGCAAGTCCATGGCCCGATTCAGGGGCGGGGCGGAAGCGCGGCTGTGCCGAACGACGGCCGTGGGCAGTCGGCGACCGCGTTCGTGGGCAACGGCTGGCTTACGAGTCAACCGTCGCGGCCCCGCGACGCCGCAAGGGCCAGCGCCCCCACCGGCACCGAGTCCTCCCCAAGCCCCGCGAGGCGCACCTCTGGCCCCGGCCGAAACGCGTCCATCACATATCGTCCCAACGCCTCCGCAATCGCCGCCCTCAACGGCTCGCCCACCAACGACAATCCCCCGCCCACGACCACCACCTCCGGATGCAGCAACTGCACGACATGCGACAACCCAAACCCAAGGTTGTCCGCAAGCTCGCTCAACACCGCCTGCGCCCCGGCGTCCCCTTCGGCAAGGGCAGCCGCCCAATGCCGCGCCTCGCCCCCGGTCTTGCCCGCCACCCGAAGGCCCAGCGGCCCCGTGGGATGATGCGACGCCACCTCCCGCAACCGAGCGTCCACCGCCCAGCCCGAGCAACGGTCCTCCACCGTCACCCCCGACTTGTCCAGCCGCACATGGCCGACCTCGCATTCACCCGGACGCTGGCCGTGGTAAAGCGAACCGCCAACCACCATGCCGCCGCCGACGCCGCTCCCCATGTTGATCCAAAAGACCGGGTCCTTGCTCCGCCCCGCCCCGTGCAACGCCTCCCCCAACGCCGCCACGTTCGCGTCGTTGTCCACGTGCACGGGCAACCCCGTTTCCTTCGCAAGCCATTCCCCGAGCGGGAAGTCATGCCATCCCTTGACTTGATGAGAGCAACACACCTGTCCCGTCCGCCAATCCACCGGGCCACCAAACCCCACCCCCACTCCCACCGCTCGCGCCGACCCCGCCGCAATCAAACCCGGCAACGCCCCCGCAATCTGCCTCCGAATCCCTTCCCCTCCCTCCGCGGCATCCACCGCGAGCCGACGCCGCTCCACGATCCGCCCCGAGCCGTCGCCCCTCACCAGTTGCAGCTTGGTCCCCCCAATCTCGATCCCCACGTAGTCCATGCGTCACGCCCAGTCGTAGTTGAAGCTGATGCTGATCCTCTCCGACCGCACCGGGTTCGGAGCCACCTCATGACGAAGCCAGCTCTCGAACAACGTCACCTGCCCCGCCTTCGCCGGGTACGTGACATGGGGCCGGCTCGCGGGGCTCGCGTCCGCACGGCGCGGGGGGGACGCCATGAACCGGCTCATGCGCGGGTCCTCGAACTTCAGGCCCGGGCAACCACGCGGCGTGCGAACGTAGTACGTGCCGCTGACGACGGCGTTCGGGTGAAGATGCAAGCCATGCGCGACGCCCGCCGGCATGATGTTGATCCAGCAGTCCGTCATGCTCAACGAACGGCTTCCAAGATCCCATTCCAAAGCCCGGGAATACGCCCGGACATGGCGGTCGAGGAGCCGTTGCAGCTCCATGAACGTGCTCGAAAGCCGGTGAACCTTGTCGAGCGAACCATACGACGTGTAGCCACCCGGGTAATGACCCCGGGACCATGCACGCCCAGCGTCGTCCACCTCAGCCACCTGCCGGCACTCCACCAGCAACTCGCGGTTCAACGCATTCCAGCCACGACCGATACGCGCATGATAAACGCGGGTGGCAAACCAACCCTCGATGCGCTTCACACGCAACCTCTCCCATCGCCCCGCCCGCGCCCATGCACCGGGGCAGCCCCGCTCCATCCCGCCCCACGCGGGAAGGTCACCTTACTTCGCAAGCGCCGCCGCCGCCTTGGCGTTCTCCTTCTTCCGACGGATGTAAGACACACGACGACGACGCTTCTCCACCTTGTTATGTTGCTTGCCCATATGCAGTACGCTGCGGAAGGATTTCCGAACTTGTGCGAGTCACGATGAGGATTCACCGCAGCGCCTTCAATCTCTTTTTCGGGCTGCTCATGACCATGGCCGCCGCCGGTTGCGCCACCAGCGCCGATGCCCCCAAGAAGCCCAAGGATGAAAAGGAAAAGAAGACCCAGGACGCCAAGCCCGACAAGCAGGCCAGCTCGCTCCGCCTGCACATGGAAGCCACGTCCGGCGGCGTCGGCAGCGGCCAGATCAAGGTCCTGCGAACCAATGCCATCACGTTCAGCGTCGAACGTAGCCCCTTCGTGGACGAGGGCTTCATCGAGGAGGCCCGCGTCGTCGAGGGCATGGGCGGCCACATGATCTACATCCGGTACAACTCCCAGGGCGCCCTCCGTCTCCAGATGTGGACCGCCTCCAACCCCGGCCGTCATGTCGCCGTCTGGGCCAAGTGGACCGAGGCCCGGTGGATCGCCGCGCCCATCCCGCCCAAACCCCTCGAGGACGGCGCCATCGTCTTCACCCCGGACGCCTCCCGCGAGGAATCCGAACGGATCGTCCGCGGCCTCAACAACGTCGCCATCAAGCTCGGCAATCAAGAAAAGCCCAAGAAGGCCGCCAAGACCGCCAAGGCCAAGGAAAAGGAAAAGAAGGCAGCCGAGGAAGACCCGTTCCTCAAGTGACCCGAAACCCTGCCCCTCCCAGCGTGGTCCGGTTCATCAAGGCGCTTGCCCTCGTCCTCGGCGCCCTCCTATCCCGCGGGCAAGCCCTCCAACTCCCCACCGCCAACCGCGCCTTGCTCGCCTCGGGCAAGCCCGACGAGCAATTCCTCGTCGGCACGGCCGGCCAATCCTGGGAAAGCGGCCAGTTCGGCTGCGTCCGCTCCGGCGGACGCCAGTTCCATGAAGGCATCGACATCCGCTCCATCCAGAAAGACCGACGCGGAGAGCCAACCGACCCCGTCCTTGCCGCCGCAGACGGCACCGTCGCCTACGTCAACCTCAAGGCCGCCACCTCCACCTACGGGATCTACGTCGTCCTTCGCCACGTCATCGACCACGTCGAGATCCACACCCTCTACGCCCACCTCGCCTCCGTCGAGAAGGCCGTGCGCGTCGGCCAACCCGTCCGAGCAGGCCAGCCCATCGGCGTCCTCGGCCGCACCGCCAACACCCGCCAACCCATCACCAAGGACCGCGCCCATGTTCACTTCGAGGTCTGCTTCCGCGCCTCCCTGAACTTCGACTCATGGCACCGCGCCCACACCAAGGGCGCCCGCAACGACCATGGCGAGTTCAACGGACGCAACTTCCTCGGCATCGACCCCGCCCATGTCCTCGCCGAGGCCGCCGCCCATGGCCCTCGCTTCTCCCTCGCACGCCACCTCGCCGCCCAGCCCGAGACCCTCCGCGTCCTCGTGCGGGACCCTGCCCTGCCATGGGCGCGCCGCTTCGCCGGGCTCGTCCAGACCAACCCCGTCGCCAGCAAGGAGGGCGTCGCCGCATGGGAGATCGCCATGGCCTTCAACGGCGCTCCCCTCCGCCTCGTCCCCCGCTCCGCCCGCGAGTGCCAAGGCCATGCCAAGATCCATGTCCTGTCCGTCAACGAGGCCAATGGCTCGTCCCATGCCTGCTCCCGCCTCGTGGTCCGTCGCGGCCAGGCATGGACCATCCTCCCCAAGCTCGAAGACATCCTCGAGCTTGCCCGACACTAGGGTCGCACCTCACCCATGGCGGGTGTTTCGCCGCGAGGAATCCTCATGTCCAACGAGGCGCGAGTGACGGCCAGGCCCGCAGCGGCCTTGCAGCAGCGGGCCATGACGGGGGACGCGAAACGAGCCGCGGCCCTTCGGACGGCCCCATGCAAGCCCCGGGGCTTTCATGAAGCCGCGCCACACCGGCGATGGATGAGCCACGACACGAGCCAGCCGCCAAGGAGCCGCGTCCGGCCTAGCCCAAGTTCCGCAGTTGGCCGGGAGCCCCCCCTAATTTTCGGGGGCGGGTTTTTTGAAATGCTCGGGAAGTGGGACGGGCGGGGATCGAAGGGCTCGTGTAGTGGAGATCTGCCCCTTGGCACCCGTCGGCCGCCG
>CAIYFP010000487.1 GCA_903925515.1 uncultured Verrucomicrobiota bacterium | reverse complement strand
CTTCTGCGAGTCCGTGACGCAACGAGTGTGGTCCGGAATGGGCCCCGGCGTCACCGCCGGCGCCGCGCTCGGCGTCCTCCTCGTCTTCGTCCTCGCCATGCTCGGCACCCATGCGATCGCGCGCCTTCTCCGCCTCGACCGCCCGGACTGGACCGCCGCCATGTTCTGCGCCCCTCAGAAGACCATCGCCTCCGGCATCCCGCTCGCGAAGGCCATCTTCGGCGCCCATCCCGGCCTCGGCCTCATCCTCCTTCCCGTCCTGCTCTATCACCCGCTCCAGCTCGTCGTCTGCGGTGCCCTCGCCGCGCGCTGGTCGCGCACGCCTGACGGCAAGCGGCAGGCGACGTCAATCCGTTGATCCCCCGGGGCATCACGAGGGAGCGAAGACCGACACCGACAAGGGCGGCAACGTGAACAGGCCCGACTGGCCTTGGTTCTGGGCCGGGAACTCCTCGGATCGCACGCCCAGCGGGTTGCCCATGTCCGAGCCCCCGTACACGGCCGCGTTGGTGTTCAGCAGCTCCTTCCAATGCCCCGCCATCGGCAAGCCCACCCTGTACCCATGCCGCGGGTTTGGCGTCAGGTTCATGATCACCACGACGTGCCGGCCCGTCTCCGCGTCGTGCCTCGCAAACGTGAGCACCGAGTTCGCATGGTCCGCGCAGTCGATCCACCAGAACCCGTCCGGCCGGTAGTCCCCCCGGTGGAGCGCCGTCTCCCGCCGGTAAAGCGCGTTCAGGTCCGCCACCAACCGCTGCAACCCCGCATGATAAGGCCCCTGCTCCAGCAGGTGCCACGCAACCTCCCCGTTCTCGTCCCACTCCGTCCCCTGCCCCAGCTCCCCGCCCATGAACAACAGCTTCTTGCCCGGAAACAACCACTGGTACGCCAGCAACGCGCGCAGGTTCGCGAACCCCTGCCAGTCATCCCCCGGCATCCGCCGACGCAACGAACCCTTGCCGTGCACCACCTCGTCATGGGAAAGCGGAAGCACGAAGTTCTCCTGGTGATGGTAGAGCATCGCGAACGTCAGGTCGTTCTGGTGGTACTTCCGGTGCACGGGGTCCCTCCTGAAATACCCCAGCGTGTCGTGCATCCAGCCCATGTTCCACTTCAGGCTGAATCCCAGACCCCCCAGCCACGGAGGCCGCGACACCATCGGCCATGCCGTGCTCTCCTCGGCAATCGTCGCCACCCCGGGGTGCTCCGTGTGCACCACATGGTTGAAATGCCGCAGGAACTCCACCGCCCCAAGGTTCTCGCGTCCCCCGTGCTTGTTCGGCACCCACTCGCCCTCCTTGCGCGAGTAGTCGAGGTACAACATCGACGCCACCGCGTCCACCCGCAGCCCGTCCACATGGAAGCGGTCACACCAGCAGAGCGCGTTCGCCACAAGGAAGTTCCTCACCTCGTGCCGCTCAAAGTTGAAGATCAACGTGCCCCAGTCCTGGTGCGCCCCTTGCCTCGGGTCCTCATGCTCGTACAGCGCCGTCCCGTCGAACCGCGCCAACGCCCAGTCATCCCGCGGGAAATGCGCCGGCACCCAGTCCACCAGCACCCCAATGCCCGCGTCATGCAACGTCTCCACAAGGAACTGGAGGTCCGACGCCGTCCCGTACCGGGATGTCGGCGCGTAAAACCCGGTCACCTGGTACCCCCAGCTCGGGTAATACGCATGCTCCGCCAACGGCAGGAACTCCACGTGCGTGAACCCCATCCTCCTCACGTAGTCCACCAACGGACCCGCCGCCTCGCGGTAACCCAACGACTCCCCGCGACCCTTCTTGCGCCACGACCCAAGATGCACCTCGTAGATGCTCATCGGCCCCCTCAGCAGGTTCCCCTCCCGCCGCCGCCGCATCCACGCGTCGTCCCCCCAGCCCCCACGCCGCGTGTCGCACACCACGGCCGCATGCTTCGGCGCCACCTCGAACCCAAACCCCATCGGGTCCGTCTTCACGCGCACCGCGCCCCCGGCCTCCACCAACTCGAACTGGTACAACGCCCCCGCCCCCACACCCGGCACGAAGATCTCCCAAACCCCGGACGCCCCCAGCGCCCGCATCACGTGCCGCCGGCCGTCCCACCCGTTGAAATCCCCCACCACCGACACCCTCCTCGCGTTCGGCGCCCACACCGCGAACGCCGTCCCATGCACGCCGTCCAGCTCCCGCAACTGCGCCCCCAGCACCTCGTACAGCCGCCGGTGATTGCCCTCGTTGAACCCATGCAGGTCCGTCTCCCCCACCGTGGGCCAGAACGAGTACGGATCCCTCCCCCGCGTCTCCCCACCCCCGGCCCATGTCACCCGCAGGTCGTAGGCATGCACCCGCCGCACCTCGCGGCTCACGCCCTCGAACACGTCCGTGTCGCCAATCCTCCCCAGCGCAATCACCGGCGCCCTGCGATCGTGCACCGGCACCATGTCCACCGTCACCGCCCCGGGAACCAACGCCCGCCCCACCACTCCCGTGCCATCCCCCAGCGGATGCATTCCCAGCAACGAATGCGGCGTCCCGCAGTTGCCCCGCACCAACGCTTCAAGCTCCGCCGACGTCAACAACATGCTGCCACGCTACCCAGCCCCAGCGCCCCGGCGCGAGCCCTCAATCCCAGCCCCCGATCCCCGCGCAAGGCTCACAGCAGTCCCCGGTTCCCACCCCGTGCGGCCCCACTCGCGGGTTGGCCCAGCAGGCTGTCGCCATGAGTGATGAGCCGGCGAAGTCCGCGGGCCGAGATCAGGGCCCAAGCAGGACTGGCTCGACGGGGCGAGTGAACACCGTCCGGCCTCCCGCCCCGTCAGTTCATGGGAAGCCCGCCCGCCGGGCTCAGCCGAATCGATGCCGCTGGGGGCGAAGTGGTTGCGCCGCGCATTCCTTCGCAAGACGTGGAGTGGACGATGCGCGGGCCGGTCCATGGCCCGAAACCCCCAAGGGACAAGGCTCCCGCGAAGGAACATCCAGCAAGGGCAACCGCCCCAATTCCATCAACCCGGCTCAAGCAAGGATCCCGCGGATCACCTCGCCATGGATGTCCGTCAGGCGATAGTCGCGCCCTTGGAACCGGTACGTCAGCCGCTCGTGATTGAACCCCAGCGCATGCAGCAACGTCGCCTGCAGGTCGTGCACGTTGACCTTGTTCTCCGCCGGGCTGAATCCCAGCTCGTCCGACTCGCCGTACATCATCCCGCCCCGGATGCCACCCCCCGCCACCACCATCGAGTAGCAGTCCGGAAAATGGTCCCGCCCAAGGATGTCGCCCTTGGCCGTGCGTCCCTCGCGGAACGGCGTGCGCCCAAATTCACCCCCAAGCACCACGAGGGTCTCGTCCAGCATCCCTCGCTGCCGTAGGTCCTTCAGCAGCGCCGCCACCGGGCGATCCATCGTCGCGCACTTCCTCGTCAGTCCATCCCGGATGTCCTCGCTCGGGCCGGTGCCGTGGAAGTCCCAGCCCCAGTCAAACAATTGCACGTACCGGACTCCGTGCTCCACCAGCCGACGCGCCAGCAGGCAGTTGTTCGCGAAGCTCGACTCGCCGGGCTTCGCGCCATAGGCCTCAAGGATCGCCGCAGGTTCACGGCTGATGTCCATCACCTCCGGCACCGAGGCCTGCATCCGGAACGCCAGCTCGTACTGCGCGATCCGCGTCGCCGTTTCCGGGTGGCCCAGCTCGCGATGCTGGAGCTCGTTCAGCTCCCTCAGCACGTCCAGGCTCATCCGCCGCGTCTCGCGGTCCATGCCCTGCGGGTCGGAGGCGTACAGCACCGGGTCCCCCTTCGACCGGCATTGGACGCCCTGGAAGACCGACGGAAGAAAGCCGCTGCCAAACGAATTGCGCCCGCCGTTGGGCTGCACCCCGCTGGAGATCAGCACCACGAACCCGGGAAGGTTCTGGTTCTCCGAACCAAGGCCGTACGTCACCCACGATCCGATCGACGGCCGACCGGGCCTCGGCGACCCCGTGTACACCAGCAACTCCGCCGGCGCGTGGTTGAACTGGTCCGTCGTCATCGACCGGATCACGCACAGCTCGTCCGCCACCGAATGCAGGTGCGGGATCGCGTCAGACAGCCAGACACCGCCTTGCCCGTGCCGCGCGAACTTCCGCGGCGTCCCCAGCAGCTTCGGCACCCCGGACGTGAAGGCGAACCGCTTGCCCTTGAGAAACGCGTCCGGGCAATCCTGGCCGTTCCGCTTCACCAGCTCGGGCTTGTAGTCGTACAGGTCGAGGTGCGGCGGCGAACCGGTGAGATGCAGGTAGATGACCCGCTTCGCCTTGCCCGGAAACGGCGGCGTCCTCGGAGCAAGCGGATCAGCAAGCCCGGGCCCCGAAGGCGCCATGCCCGCCGCATGGCCCTCCAGCATCGACGCCAGCGCGATCGCGCCAATCCCATGCGCCGTCTTCCCGAGGAAATGGCGCCGGGTCAGGTCCTGCAAACGTTCGAGTCGGGGATGCATGCGATTCCTGGTCTCCTCAGCGCTTCATCAACATCTCGTCGAGGTTCAGCAACACGTTGCCCACCATCGTCCACGCGGCAAGCTCCGGGATGTCCACTCCCGCCGGCGCCTCGCCCAGCGGCTTCGTCGCCACGTCCATCGCCTTCGCGCCATCCGCCCGGAACCGCTCCAGCGACCTCGCATGGAATCCCGTCAGGCGGCCCAATTCCTCCTCCGAGGGACTCCGTCCAAGGCAAAGCCGGTACCCATGCCGGATCCGCTCCGTCACGGTGCCCCCTCCCGCCCTCACCATGCGCCGCGCAAGCGCCTGCGCCGCCTCCATGTACACCGGGTCGTTCAGCGTCACCAACGCCTGCAACGGCGTGTTCGACCGTTCCCGCCGCACCTGGCAGACCTCCCGGTTCGGCGCGTCAAAGGTCGTCATCGAAGGATAGGGGTTCGATCGCCGCCACGTCGTGTACAACGCCCGCCGATAGCGGTCCTCGCCCGCGCTCGTCTCCCAGTCCGTGCCGCTGCCAAACGCGGCGGTCAAGCCCAGCCTCGGCTGCGGCGGCCGCACCGGCGGGCCATACAGGGCGGGGCTCAGCAGGCCCGCCACCGCCAGCGCCTGGTCCCGGATCATCTCCGCCGACAGGCGGAACCGGGGGCCCCGCGCCAGCAGGCGGTTGTCCGGATCCGCCGCCGCCAACTCCGGCGTCACCCGCGACGACTGACGGTACGCCGCCGACGTCACCATCAGCCGTATCAGGTGGTTCACGTCCCACGGGCTCTCCATGAACTCCACCGCCAGCCAATCCAGGAGCTCGGGATGCGATGGAAGCTCGCCCTGCGAGCCAAATTCCTCCGCCGTGCGCACCAGCCCGATCCCGAACAAGCTCTCCCAAATCCGGTTCACCTGCACCCGCGCCGTCAACGGGTTCTCGGGCGACACCAGCCACCGGGCCAGCAGCAGCCGGTCCACCGGCAGGCCCGCCGGCGCCGCATGGAAGGTCTCCGGCAACCCCTCGCGCACCTCGCGATCCAGATCGAGATAGTTGCCCCGCCGCTGGATGTGCGTCTTGCGGCGTTGGTCGCCCGCCAGCTCCCGGAACACCGGCACCGTCGTCACCGGCTTCGTCTCCTCCACGCTCTTCTTCAGTCGCGCCAACTCCTCACGCTCCCCCTTCAGCGACGGGGCAATCGAGACGAAGTGCCGCAGGATCTCCGCCTTGTCGGCGTCCGTCCGTCGCGCCGGATCGACCCGCAGCAGCGCAAGGATCGACGACGGCACGCGCGCCAGCTCCGCCGCCCGCGGATCCGACGACTTCATCAGGCGCACCCGCCCGAGGGTCGCGTGCTCAAACTTCGACTCCTGCTCCACCTTCAGCACAAGCTTCGTCCCCGCGCCCAACCCCAGCGGCCCGTCGGGAAAGAGCGTGAGCGCATGCGGCTCGCCCAACCTCGGGCCAACGGCCCAGCCACGGTTCATGGCGTCCTTGTTGTCGAGCACAGCCGACGCCGGGAAGCCCTTCTCCTCGAAGTCGGCCACCCCCGCCACAAAACGGATCGGCCGCTCGCCGTCCGTCCGGAACTCGGCGCTCGGCGAGGGCGCCTTCGCGATCGCCGGCTGTTCCCAGACCTTCCCTCGCTTCTCGTCGAGAAGTACCACTCGGTATCCCGACAGCCGCTCGCCCGCCCCATCCGTGCGGTTCCACAGGACGACGCGGTTCACCGCCTGGACCATCTTGAGGTCCACTTCCCACCACGGATCATCCTTCGAGACCGCCGTGTGCGTCGTGGATTTCGCCCGCTCGTAATGACCATCCGTGTTGCCGTCGATCGCCCGCGCTGCATCGCCTTCGTACTCGGTCGAGCTCTGGCTCGCCGCCCCGCCGATGGCGATGTTGTCCGCCCCGCGAAAGACCTGGACCTCCGCCAGCGACAGGATCTTCGCCTTGCCCGGGAGCTCGACCCGGACGAATCGCGCCATCGGGACGGCCGACGCCGGCGGAACAGTCGCGCCACGAACTCCGGTCACCACGAAGCTGCCATCCGCATGGCCCACGCCCCGGGCCGGCGGCCCGTCCTGAGGCAAGACCTGAAGGCGCAACGCCGTCACCGTCTCGGTTTTCTGCACGGGTGCCTCCAGCGCGTAGGTGTCCGTCTTGCCGCCACGCTCGATCCGCACGGAGCCGTCCGCGTCCGCATGCGTCGCGGCACCCGCCTTGGACCACACCGCCGCAAGCGGCATCGGCTCCCACGAAAGCTCCGCCGCCAGCAACTTCTCCCACGCCGCCTGTTCCTGCTCGAGCGCGGGCGTCGGCGTCCGGAGGATCGTCTCCAGGCGCGCGATGCCGGACTTCCATTCCTTGAGTTGCTGCTTCTGCTCCGGCGAGTAGAGCGCGTGCACCGGCGACTCATCCCCGCGGTCGGCGTCCGCCGTGCTGTTGAAGACCGCGAACACCTTGAAGTAGTCCTCCTGCGAGATCGGGTCGTACTTGTGATTGTGGCACTGCGCGCACGCCATCGTCGTGCCCATCCAGACCGCCATCGTCGTGTTGACGCGGTCCACGACCGCCACGTTGCGGAACTCCTCGTCGTTCGTGCCGCCCTCGTTGTTCGTCTGCGTGTTCCGGTGGAACGCCGTCGCCACGATCTCGTCGTCCCCGGCGCCGGGCAGGAGGTCGCCGGCCAGCTGCTCGATCGTGAACCGGTCGAACGGCTTGTTGCGATTGATCGAGCGGACCACGTAGTCCCGGTAGGCCCAGATCGTCCGGCCCGGGTCATCCGCGTAGCCTGCCGAATCCGCATATCGTGCAAGGTCGAGCCACAACCGCGCCCAATGCTCGCCGTACGCCTCCTTCCTGAGGAAACGATCCACCATCCGCTCGTACGCGCCCGGCTCCGGGTCCGCCACAAACGCATCCACCTCCGCCGGCGTCGGCGGAAGGCCGGTCAGGTCCAAGGCCACCCTTCGGGCCAGCACCGTCCGGTCCGCTTCCAACTCATGGCTCAAGCCCTCGCGCTCCAGGCGCTCCGCGATGAATGCATCCACCGGGTTTCGCACCCAGTCCCTGTCCTGCACCCTGGGAACCACCGGGCGCACCGGCTTCGCATACGCCCAGTGCCGCGCGTACGGTGCCCCTTGCTCGATCCATCGCCGCAGCAGCGCGATCTCCTCCGCCTTCAGCTTCTTTCCGGAGTCCGGCGGTGGCATCAGGTCGTCCGCGTCTCGCGTCGTCATCCGCCGCATCGCCTCGCTCTGATCCGGCTTGCCCGGGACGATCGCCCGCATCCCGCCATGATCCGCGTACGCGCTTTCGGCATGGTCGAGGCGCATCACCTTCCCGCCACCCTTGCGCGGCTTCGAGTCCGGCCCGTGGCAACTGAAGCAATTCTCCGAAAGGATCCGGCGCACGTCGCGGTTGAAATCGACAGGGGCCGCCGCCGCACCCGCGCCCAACACCGCCTGCACCGACAGCCATGCGCCGACAGCAAGGCACGCTCCCCGCCGCCGCGCCCACCCAACCTGCTCCCTCTGGGACCGTGTCATTGCTCAAGCTCCCCGTGTGGATTCTCCGCGCCCGCACCGGCCACCGGCAGCCACCGGCGTCAACAGCGACAAATCCTGTCCCCGGTCCTCCCAATTGGCGAGGGAAAGAACGTCCCCGCTGTCACAGGCCGGCCGCGTGAAGCTGCCTCACGCCATGGCGCCTCGCACGCGTCGGCCTTGAGACCGGGCACCCCGAATCCGCGCGCAAGCAGCTCTGGAGTGCCCGGTTCCCGCCTCACGCTGCGCCGACGAGGGGTGAAAGGACAGGTCGTCATGGCGTCATGGCATGAAAGAGTCCATGCCGGCTCGTGCACGGCTTCCAAGCTGCATGCAGCGGAAATTCCTCACGGCATGACGCCATGACGCGAGGAATGCGGCCTCATGGACGCCCATCCGCTACGACCCGTGTTGGCACGAAGCCTGCCGCCACCCCCTCGCCTGCGGATCGCGAGCTTCCCGCCTCCTTGCGCGAGGATTCTTTCGGGGAACCGCCCTCCCTTGACGCGCGTCGGCCGCGAAAATCCCTCGCCGCGAGGCACCAGCCATTCATGGGACACGACACGAGCCCATTCCCTGCCGCCTCGTGTCCTCCGGATCCCAAGTCCCGGGCGTCGCCGATCCATCGGCTCGCTTCGTCACGCGCAACCATGCTCCCGGGTCGGGCCATCGGGCGACCGGCCAGGGCGTCCACGGTCCCCGGCTGATCCGACGCCATCGTCGGCAAGCCATGCACGGGGCACAGTCCTGCCTCGGGTGCCGAAGGTTGCCCGGTCATTCCGGGACGCGCCAACGCCCATCCCGCTCGCCCGTGCCCGCGCCTCGTCCATGGCTACGCGCTCCCATGCCTCGCCGCCATGGCCTCCGCCGCCACGCGAACCCGCTCCCGCAACTCCGCGGGTTCCAGCACCTCCACATGCTCGCCCCAGCTCATCACCCAACGAAAGACCTCCTCCAGGCCGCTCAGTCGAAGCCTCATTTCCACGCCGCCGCCAGCCACCGGCTCCACCTCCTGCGTCGCATGCCAACGCCTCTCGCCTGCAAGCCTCCCCGCCCAACGGTCCAGCCTGATCCGCACCAACATCTCCCGCCCCGCCTCCCCTCCGTGCACCGCCATCGCGCCTTTCAGCAACTCCCCAAGGCTGAACCTCTCCGGCCTCCGAAACCGCACCCGTGTCACCCGAAGCCGGGCCATCCTCGACAACGCAAACGTCCGCATCGCCTTCCGCCCCCTGTCCCACCCAAACAGGTACCACTTGTGGTCAATACAACCCAGATGGTAGCCCCGCACCACCCGCAACCGCGGCGTCGCATCCGACAATCCCCGGTACTCAAACCGCACCTCACGCCCCTCGCGCAACGCCTCCGTCAACCCTTGGAACAACGTCAACTCAAGGTCATCCGAACCGGGCTCCCGAAACGACACCAGCCCCGCAAGATCCCCCAGCAGGTACCGCTGTTCATGATCCAGCCTCATCTCCAGCCGCCGGAAGCCCTCCGCCAAGATCCTCTCCACCGCGCTCCCCCGGCAAGCCGCCAACGCCTGCCGTGCCACGAACATCGCCATCAACTCGGACTCCGTGAAACGGCCCCCGGGCGCCCCTTGCCCGTCGTCCTCAAGGTAGTACCCGTGCCGTGACCTGCTGTACGCCACCTTCACCCCATGACGCTCCCTCAGCCGGTCCACGTCCCGCTTGATCGTGCGGGCCGTCACCTCCAGCTCCAGCGCCAGCGAAGTCGAGTTCGGAAACTTGCCGGCACGAATCAACTCATGGACCGCGAGCAGGCGCGGCTCCATGCGGCGGGGCAAGGCAGGGCGGGGCAAGGCGGGCATCAATGACCTCCACGTTATCAAAGTCTGGGTGACAGATTCCTGTCCCCACCCCCATTCCAAACATGGGTATTGCTGGCGAAATGCCTCATCCACACGCTCTCCCGCAGCCCGCAACCCTCCCCCCTGATCCGCGCGCAAGCCGTTCCGCACGGATTCCGGGCTGCATGCAGCAGGGACTTCCTCACGCCATGATGCCAAGCCGCGAGGAACGCAGCCTCATGGATGCCCATCCCGGGGTTCATGCCCATCCGCAACGACCGCGTGCCGGCATGAGGCCTGCCACAAGTTGGCCGCTTGCGTATCGCGAGCTTCCCGCCTCCTTGCGCGAGGATGGGGCCTCCCCATCTCACGCCAACCCCACGTCCACCTCGCCCTCCGCCCACAGCAACCTTCCCTCCATCCCGCCCGCCACCACCCATGCCTGCCCCGTCACATGCCGCGCCAGCTCGTCCGAGGCAAGGTACGCCACCGCGTTCGCCACGTCCCCCGGACGCCCGATCTGCGGCAAGGCCATCGTCGCCGTCACCCGGCGCACCACCGCCGAATCCCCAAGCATGGCCGCGTTCCTTGGCACCACCGTCCATCCCGGGCACACCGCGTTCACCCGTCCCCCGCAATACTCCGCCGTGTGGGGCGCCAGCCTCGAGAACTCGTTCTTCAGCGTCCGCACCAAACCCTGCGCCATCGCCGCCTTCGCTGCCGCGTAGTCCGCATGCCCGGCCTCCCCGAAGATCCCGGCCGTCGAGGCCACGAGCACCGCGTTCCCTCGCCGTTGCTCCCGCACCACCCTCGCAAACTCCCGCAGGCTCAGGAACGCCGTCGTCAACACCGCGTCCATCGTCCCGCGCCATCGCCTGAGGCTGATGTCCGCGATCCCCTGCGGCTCCGCCGCCCACGACCCCGCGTTGGCCACCAGCGTGTCCACGCGCCCAAACCGCCTCACCGCCGTCCGCATCAACCGCCGCGCATCCGCCTCCCGAGTCAGGTCAGCCTTCACGACGATGGATTCCACCCCAACCTCCCGGGCCAACGCCTCGGCACGCTCGCGCCCGGCGCGATAGTGCAGCACCAACCGGGCACCCTCGCCGGCCATGCGCCGCGCAATCGCCCCCCCAATCCCGCCCGACGCCCCCGTGACCACCACCACCTTCCCCGCCAATCCCGTGTCCATGCGTTCACCGTGCCCCAACTCGCTTCCCCGGACGAGGCTGGACGTCCGGCCCCGTCAACCCCGCATCCGTGCGGTCACGTCCCGAAGCCATGCCTCCGTCGGCAGGAGATAAGGCCGGAACGTCTCCAGCCGTCCCTCCCGGTCGTTGTAAATCAACGCCCCATACAAGCCCAGGCCCGACGCCGTCGGTTGGTCGCACAAGCTCGACGAATCGCTCGCGCTCATCTGGAGCAACACCCGCGACTCGAACTCCGACACCCCCTTCCGACCGAGGTATCGGCTCACGTTGTTGTAAGAGTCCACCGACGCCAGCACGTGGATCCCCAAGGCCGGACCTTCCGACACCAGCGTCTGAAACGGGACCGAGGCGTTGGCCATCGGATCCGCTGGCTCGCCCGTGAACCCAAAGCCGTCGTCCGGCTTCAGCTTCTTGCAGCCCTGCAATCCGAACACCACGAGATACACCGACGCCTTGCCCGCGGCACCTTCCCGCCCCCGTTCCTCCAGCTCCGCCGCCAACGCATGCACCGTCCCCGGCACCTCGCCCGGCAACACCCGCTCCACCGGATGCGGCAGCAGGCACTGCATGACGTCCAGCAGGCCTGCCCGCACCTCGCCGGAGGCCGACCCGTCCACGACCACAAACCGCGCCCCGCCCGCCGGATGCTGCGCCGCCAACGAAAGGATCGCCGATGCCAGCACCGACGTCGTCGCCTCATCCCGTTGCCCCACCACCAGCAGGTTCGCCCCCCCGTTGCGTCCGAAGGCCGCCGAGGTCGGCCCCTTGATGGAATTGGGCGCGCCGAGCCAACCCACCGGCGCCGACGGCGCCGACGTCGGCTTGCGGGCCAGCGCGGCGGCCAGCTCCGCGTTGTCCTCGATCCGCGCCGGCGCGCTGCCCTCGAACACCACGGGGGCCCGTGCCCCCCATCCGGAGCCTGCCAGCCGGCCCGCAATCCCCGCCAGCAACCGGTCCCGCTCCTCGTCCGGCAACCACACCGCCTGGAACGGGCTGTTCGCCTCCACCGCACCCGCCGAGTCGTTGTAGATGCCTTCCCCGGGCCTCGAGAGCAGCCGCGGCGCCGCGTTCTCGTCCCCCATGATCAGGTACGCGTCCGCCTCGTCGCATTGGAACGCGATGCGCACCGCCATCTGCCCCAGCGTGGCTCGCGCCAACGCGTACGTCCCGCCCAGCGTCTGCGAAGCAAGGATCACGTGCACCCCAAACGCCCGCCCTTGCCGCACGATCCGGTCCAGCAGGACGGCCGCCCCCTGCGAGATGCGATCCTCCTGCACGAAGTATTCCTGGAACTCGTCCACGACCAGCAGGCATCGCGGCATGGGCTCGCCTCCTTCAACGGCCCGGTACCCCGCGACGTCCTGCACCCCCGCCGATCGGAACAACTCCCCGCGCCGCCGCAGCTCCGCATCCAGCCTCTCGAGGACGCTCAGCCCAAACTCGCGGTCGCTCTCGATGGCCACCACCCGCGCATGCGGCAGCCGCGCAGCCGCGTAGGCCTTGAACTCCACGCCCTTCTTGAAGTCCACAAGGTAGAACTCGATCTCCGCCGGGCTGCACCACAACGAGAGGTTCGTCACGATCACGTGAAGCAGGTTCGACTTGCCCGACCCCGTCTTGCCCGAGATCAGCGCGTGCTGACGCGTCCCCCTTCCCAACGACAGGTACTGGAGCTTCGCCGCGCCCGTCCGGCCCAGCGGCACTCGAATCTCCCGGGCCGTGCTCGCGCTAAGCTCGTGACCCAACCCGGGCGCCACCACCTCGAACGGCACCTCCACGCGGCCCGCGTCAAGGCTTCCCCGCCCGATGCGCCGCAGCAACTCCGTGCCACGCCCCGGTGCAGGCGGCCCCTCCCATGTCAGCCGCGCCCCCGGCCCCAGCGACGGAACCGTGTCGAAGCCCGCCCCCGTGCGCACCACGTGCACCCCGGCTCGCCTGAGGTCGTCCGGCGTGAAACCGGCAGGCACCGGATGCCGGCGGTCCCAGTGCATCAACGTCAGGATGCCGCACCGTGCGCCGTTCGCCGCAATGTTCAGCAACCGCCGCGCCGCCGCGTCGCCGAAGTTCACCGGGAAGCCGGAAACCAACAGCAGGTGATGGTGCTCCGCCGTGCTGCCCGCCTTCTCGTTGTACTCCAGCAGGCTCCCGAACTCGTTGCGCAGGTACATCTGGATCACCTTCTCAAGGTGCGCCGTCAGCTCCGCCAACCGCTCGTCGATCTCCGCGCCCTCCGTCCAGATTCGTTGGCCCGACCCGCCCTGCGCACCCTCGAAGTCCGCAAGGTGCATCAACGACGAATAGGCACGCCCAAGCCCCACCGGGTCCAGCACCGTCAACTTCAACCGCCCCGGCGGCATCTGGCACAGCAACCGGTACGCCGCGTTGCCCAACACCGCCTCGGCCTCCGCCGCGCCCGTCTTCTCCGTTTCCACCACCAAGGCCCCCTCCGATGGATACGCCAACCCGTACGGCAACCGGAGTCGCCCCGGCCCCGGGAACCCAAGGCGCCTGTCCTTCGGCCACGTCGTCACCATCCCCCCAACATCGACCTCGACCCTCCCCAGCCTCGGCCCCCCCGCAAAACGCGTCGGCGGCGCCCAGCCGTCCCATTCGTCCGACTCCCACGACGGCTGGCCCGCATCCCCAAGGGCCGCCCATCCCACCAGCCTCGCGGCCGCCCCGCCAAGGCCGCGACGCGCATCGGATTCCATCCCCGCCCACTGCGCCTCAAGGTCGGACTCCACCCGGGCAAGGTCCGCCCGCGCACGCGCCGCCGTCCCCGCCGCTTGCGCCGCAAGCTCCGCTTCCACGGCCTCGGCCTCCCGCGCGTGGCGCTCCGCCATCCGCGTCCGCACCAATCCCCCGAGCCGATCGTTCGTGCCCTGAGCCCGCTCAGCCTTCCTCACGTACAACGCCACCGCCGCCGACCGCGCCCGCTCCACCTCCCGCTCATGCGCAAGCCATCGCACCCGGATGTCCTCCAACGTCGCCGCACGCAACCCGTCCGCCCCGGCCACGGCGTCACGATGGCGCACGCACGCCCTCTCCGCGCTCGCCGCAAGCGCCGCGCGCGCCTCGGCCAGGGCCCGCGCCGCACGATCGGCCAACCCTCGCACCCCCATCGCCGCCACCCACCTCAGCGCAAGGAAGCCTGCAATCACCCCAGCCGCCATGCCCGACGCCGCCGGCCACTCCATCGCCGGGCGTCCCGTCCGGGGCAGCCCCAGCACCGCCGCCACGCCGCCCATGACCGCCAGCGCCCCCACCCACCATGGCCTGAACATGCGAAACGCAATCAGGACGGGATGCCGCGACGCCCCCCGTCGCAGGCCCTCGGCAACACCCATCGAACGCTCGGCCAACGCCATCAAGGCCGCCTCGTCCAGCGCCCCGTCCACGGACGCGGCGACGCCCTTGCCCCGCATCCGACGTCGCAGCCCGCCCCACCCGCCAAAGGCTGCGGCCAAGCCCCGTTCCATGGCATCGAACGTCTCGGACGCTCCGCGCACCGCCTCGGTCGATCGTGCATAGGCCTCGTTGGCGGCCTCCACCGCCGCCGCATGGCGACGGTCGGCGTCGAGCGTCCCCTTCTGGAAGCCGAACACGGCTCGGCCGTCCTGCTGCTCGATCCGCTGGCTGGCCTTGCCCCGGCAGTTGTTCTGCGCCCGCTGGATCGCCTCGCGCCGCGCCGCATGGCGCCGGTCAAGGGCCGCAACCTCGTCACGATGACGCCCCGTCGTCGCCTCGCGTGCCTCCCGCGCATGGTCCAGGGCCGTCGCCTCGGCGAGTTCCGCGGCACGGACCGCAACGCCGCGCCGACGCGTCGCCTCGCGATTCCACTGCTGCTCCCGTGCCACGAGGTCCGTGGCCAGCGCCCGAACCTCCGCCAGCGCGGCCACGATCTGTCCCGTCGTCGGCAGGCTATTCACATTCCTCCCTCACCTTGCGCATCAGCGCCTCCAGCCCATCCATGGCAAGCAATGTCTTCTCCACCTCCGCCGTCAGCTCGACCATGTAGCGCTGGTGAAAGTCCCGAGCGTTGTCGTCCGTCCACGTCGCCCGCGTCTCGTCCCACGCGGCGTTCAATTGCTTCAGCAACCCCGCCAGCCGCGCCTTCGTCGCCAGCACGCTCATGTTTCCGCCCCCGCCGACGCTGCGGCGCCGGCATCAAGGTCCTCCGCGCCCGCACTCGCGGCCGGGGAGCCTTCGGCAGCCAGCCCGGGACGAGGGGTTCCCACCGGCGCGCCGAACCTTCCGGAATACCCCTCCAACGCCACCAGCGTCCGGTCGAGCACGCTCGCCGCCTTCGCCATGTCCACCGTCAACATCGTCTGCAAGCGTTCCACCTGCTTGATCCACGGCAGGCTGGTGTTCTGGAAGGCCCGGCTCCACTTCCTGACCTGCTCGAGCCGCGTCGTCGCCTCCTCCACCGCCTGCCGAGCCCGGCGCACCTGCATCTGGTGCCAGCCTCCCGGGCCCCGCTGCGAGGCCAACGCATCCGTGAACGCCGCCTCCTTCGCCTCGTCAAGGCGCCGTTGCCGACGCGTCAGCTCCGCCTCCCAAAACCGCCGCCGATCGTGCTCGAGCCACGCCTGCTGCCGTGACGCCTCCACCGAGCACTCCTCCACCGCCGCGCGCGCCCCCGACATGAACGTCAGCAGCGCCGCCCGGAACCGGGCGATGTCATCCACCGACCTGACGTGAGCATGGCCCGACATCGGCTCCCTAGCGTTGCTTCAGGTATTCCTCGATGTGCTGCGCCTTGCGGATGAGGTAGGGTGCCTGCTGCTGCGACACCTCCACGAACTTCCTCAGCGACTTCGTCACCTGCTGGAATTCCTCGGCAAACTTGTCGTGCTCCGAGTCGCGCCACGAATCCCCCAGCGCATGGAAACGCGCCTGCAAGGCCCCCAGCCTCCCCATCAAGTCCGCGTTGAACCGGTTCAACTCCTCCGCGAAGCGGCGGACCTTCTCGGGATCCATGACGGCGTGCGACATAACGAATGCAAAAGGTGAGGCAGGAACCGTGCCGAGAATCCAGCGCCCGCAACCCAAACGCGAGCCATTCCTTCCACGCTCCGCCACGCAAGGCGCCCGACATGCCCCCCTGTCACTCCCGCCCCGCCTCCGCCGCCCACCGCCGCGCCACGCCCGAAAGCTCCTCCTCCACGCCATCCTTCGTCCCGCCTTCCGGGCCGAAAAAACGCGCCTCCATTCCCCGGATCACCCTCTCCAGCTCCGCTCGACGCTCGTCGGCCATCCCCAGGGATGCGTCCCCATGGATGCCCCTCAGATGCCGCAGCACCGTGAACGGCGTGCACGTCGCCGGAACCGGATGCCGCGGGGGGCTCGGGACATCTCCCGACCCCGCCCGGTGCCGGGCCCATGCCACGCCGCCCCCCACCACCACCGCCAATCCTGCCAGCCCCACCCAAAACGCCCCGCCCGGCCCCGGCGACTTCAACCCCGCCAAGGCAACCTCGGCTGGCACCGCCTCAAGGTCCGCGTCCGCATAGCGCCTGAACACGTTCGTCATCCCCGTGCGCAACGATGCCGGAAACCGGAACGACGTCCGCGCCGCCTTGCCCGCCTCGGGCGTCAATGACAACACAAGGCTTCGCTCCGTCACCGGCCGCACCTCGTCCCCGGCACCATCGATCCGCAGCAACGCCAGCGCCCCCTCCGTCTTCCTCTCCACCCGGTACCCCTCCAGCTTCAGGTCCAGCAACTCGCCAAGGTCCGGCAGCAACCCATGGCCCGTCGCCTTGATCTCCAGCCCAAGCCTTCCCCGTGCCGCCTCCCGGTCGTCCAGCACCTGCACGCATTCCACCCCCGCCAACGGGCGCGCCGCACCCGCCGCACCCCGCGCATCGATCCACTGCACCGCCGACGAAACCGGCAGGATCACCGGCCCATGCCGGTCCACGAAGTCGAGGTCCATCCGCAACGAAGGCAAGCGGTCCACGGCCGCGTCCCGCGCCTTCACCAGCACGTACGCGTACGGTGTCTCCCTCCAGCCCGCACGCCCAAACCCGCGCGGCTCCACCCGCTCCTCATGGAACGTCACCGCAAGCACCTCGAAGTTCTTGTCCCATGTCGTCCGCAGGTGCTTCTCGAAGTCGTCCCGGTAGTTCACCGGCGGCGTCCCGTACGGGTTGTAGAAGTTCTGCTGCCGCTGCTGGTTTTGCAGGTACTTGGAAAAGTTGCCCGACTCCCGCCCGATCGCCTCCGTGTACCTCAACCCGACATGCACCCCGAACGGTCCCTCATGCCCCACCCCCGCCGGCCCGTCCACCCGGACGTCCAGCAACACCTCGTCCAGCAGGTCGTCATAATGGCGCACCACCTTCCGCACCTCCGCCATCGAGGGATGCTCCCCCGCCACCGCCAGCCCCGCCCGCAGGTATCGCGCCTTCAGCTCCGGCTTGATGCTCGCCAGTCCCGACGCCACCGCCTTCCCAAACTCCGCCACGTGCGCGTCCCGCACCGACTCCGGCAACCCCATCAACGCGGTGCGCACCTTCGCAAGGTGGTTCGTGTCCGGCTCCTGCTGCCTCGTCAGGTAGGCAAGGTCGCTCGCTCCCAGCGTCGCGTTGAACCATTGCAGGAATGCCACCGCCGTGCGCTCCCCCTCCGGCATCGCCTCGACCCTCGAAGCATACAACGCCGCCGCGCCCTGCATCGACCCGAATGCCGCGTCCCGCTCCCGCGTGTATTCCTTCAGCTCCACCTTCCGCCCGTAGTCGAACTCCGCGCGGTCAAACAGGGTCACGCCCTGCACCATCCGCAGGCGCCACTCCTCCGGCCGCGCCGCCACCGCCTCGTCCACCATCCCCGTCAACGCCTCGTAACCCCGCACCACCTCCGCCTCCGTTTCCTGGTCCGTCCGGCGCGTCTTCGAGTCCTGCTGCACCCGGGCTTGCCGCCACGGCCCCGCAAGGCGCTCCCGCATCGCTTGCAGCAAACCCGCCAACGTCCCCGGCGGCATCGTCCCGGCCGGCCCCAGCACCCTCGCGATGTCCTCGGCCCGAAACACCTCCGCCGGGCTGTGCGCCATCGCGAACGCCGCCACCACGCGCTCGTCGTCCAGCGCCACCTGCAACCGGCGCAACCGCTCCATCGCCCCGGCCAGCAACCCAAGGTTCCGCGCCTGCAATGCCCGGGTCAGCGGGATGCCCGTCGGCATCTGCCCGCCCGGATAATAGTACCGCGGCATCATGTTCCTCACCGGCGGGTTCGGGTCATGGATGCGCGCCCACGCCACGAGGAACTCGTTCGCCGCCGCCGTCGCCCGGGCCCGGTCCAGCCCCGCCAACGCCTCCACGTGCCTCAACGCGGCGCTGGTGTCCTCCGCCTTCAACCACAGGTCCGCCAGCAACGCGTGCATCCTCGCCAGCACGCTCGCGTCCAGCACCCCAAGCCATCGTGCATCCGGCGCAGACTCCAGCACCCGCTCCACCGACAGCGCCGGCAACTGGCCCGCGTTCTGGAACTGCGGGTCCGTCTCACCCCCGGGGAAGACCGGGTTCCCATAAGGGTCAAACTGCTGCCCCCGCGTCATCCGCGGCCGATGGCGTGCCCTCGACAACTCCGCCTCCTGCAACCACGCCGTCGCCACAAGGTTCAACGCGGCGCGCCACTCGTTCCCGGGCCTCGGCATCGCCTCCAGCACCGACCCGACCACCTGCCGCTGCAACGCAAGGTTGGCCGCCCGCTTCTCCACGTCCCGCTGCCCCATGTCCCGCGCCACCACGTCCGCCACCGCCGACACCACCAGCAACCCCTCCGTCGCCTCCCGCCCGAACGCCTCCCGCAGCCATCCCTCCCCAAGCTCCCCCCTCGCCTGCGGCCACACCTGCAACATCCGTCCCAACGCATCCCTCCGCGCCTCCAGCGAAGCCCCCGCATGCCTCAGGATCTTCAGGTTCATCTCCCATGCCCTCCTCAAGGACGCCCGGCTCTCCATCCCCCGTCCCCCCGCAGCAAGGCTCTGCGCGTGCATCGCCATCAGCGGGAGGTCGTTCGTCCCCCTCAACCCCTCGGGCGGCGGCAGGAACCTCCCCGCGTCACCGCCCCGCCCCGCCGCAAACAAAAGCTTCGCGGCCCGCAATCGCCCTTCCCGGTCCTTGCCCCCCACCGAGCCCGCGCCCTCCTCAAGCCCCGCCAACACCCCTTCCACGTCATGCCCCCTCGCGGCCACCCGTGCCATCAGCTGCCCCAGCGCCTGCAATTCCACGTCCTGCATCACCCATGGCCTTGCCGACGCCAACCCCAGCACGTCGTCCGGCAACAGGTAGGGCTCCGCACGAACCCTCCCCCCGCCCTGCGGCCCACCCTCCGCAACCTCGCCTCCCTCGTCCCCCATCCCGGACAGGCCCGGACGCCCCCCGCCGCCCTGCTGCACGCCCCGCACGACGTGCATGAAAACCTCCCCGACGCGGTTCGTCGGCAGGGTCGCCATCCACTCGCCCAACCCCCGCCAGTCTCCCGTCTCCACGATCCGCCTCAGCCGCGCCACCTCGTTCGTGTCCGCCGTTCCTCCCGACGATGCCCGCCCTGCCAACGCCTGGAGCATCGCCGGAGGCCGGCGGTCAAATCGCGCCTGCAACAACCGTTGCACCCTCACGTCCTCCGGACGCGGCGCTCCCTTGCCGCCCTCGGCCACCCCTTCGGCATGGCCCATGACCTCGTCGGCGCCCGCCATCGGCCCATGGCCCGGGGCACCCGCCCCACCGGGGGCCGTGACGCCCGGCAACGATGTCGCAGGCGCCGCCGCTACCCCCGCTCGCACCCCCGCCGCCGGCACCAGCTTGGCCGGAACCACCGTCGTCTGAGACCATCCCATCGACGCGGCCGCCGCACATGCCATCCCGACGACGACGGCCCGCATCCGCCACCCCCACGCCCCGCCCAAGGTCACGGCCATGGCGCCCCTCACGATCCGCTGCCGACCGGACGCACGTTCTGCTGCCCGCCGCGCGCATCCTTGGGTTCCTTCGGCCCGTCCTTCTGCCTGCTCTCCCTCTGCGACCGGCATTTCTGGCTGCAGTTCTTGCAGCCCGAGCACTGCTTCGGCAACGGCAACCCTTGCAGCTCCGAGAGGTCCATTTGCGCCAGCCGGATGCTCGCCTCCAAGTTCTTCTGGTGCCCCGCCGCCCCGGCGTCCCCGCTCGCCTTCGCGTGCTCCGCCAGCAATCGGAAGTTCTGCCGCGCCATGTCCGTTTGCGCCGTCCACTCCTGCCGCTCGGCCCCCTCCAGCCGCATCAGCCATGCCGCGTGATACTGCGCCGATGCCAGCTCTCCGCGCACCGCCCGCGCCAACGCACCCTCGCCCGGCCCGCGCAGCACCTCCGTCAACAACCCCTCCATGTCCTGCATCGCCTCCGGCAACTCCCCCGTGAAGACCCGCGCCCTCGCCTGCGCCAACCGCACCCGCGCGCGCGCCTCCGTCGCACCCGACGGCATCCACGCCAACGCCTCCCCGTACGCGTCCACCGCGCCCTGCCAATCCTCCGCCGCTTCCGCCTTCCGTGCCGCCGCAAGACGCTCCGCCCCGCGGTCCGCGCCCATCAACGCCCGGCCCGGCCCGAAATGGTACGCGGCCAACGCGACCGGCAACGCCAGCCACAACATCACAAACCAACGTCTCTTCATGGGTTCAATGGGGATGGAATGCTTCTTGAAACCGCGCCCGCCGGGGCCGCCGCCGTCGTCGCCCCTGCCATGGCACCGCGCCTTCGCTCGCCGTGCCGACCTTGACCGGGTGCCCCCGCCAGAGCAAGCACCACGGGCAACCCCGCCAGCACCGCCCCGCCCACCCCGGCCGCCGCCATCGCCGCCCGACGCCGCCCCATCCCCGCCGCCTCCCGCATCGGCATCACCCGAGACAACGCCGCCAGCTCCGCCGACGGCAAATGCCTGGCGTTCCCGTCGTGGTACATCCCCTTCAAGCGCCCCGCCAACTGACGCAGCGCCCCTGCGTCCTGCCGCGATTGGTGCCCGTCGATGAACTTCCCCCCGGCCGCGTCCCCCACCCCCACCACCATCGCATGCACAAACGACGCCGGCAGCGGCACCAGTCCATGGTCCGGCACCGTGTCCCCGTCGCTCACCACCATCAACGTCGCCGTCCCCCGCGCCCATCCCTTCCCCAGCTCCGCCGAAGCTCGCACCCCCTCCATCAGGCTCGTCCGACCCGGCTCGAACGCGATCTCCAAGGGCAGGTCGTCAAGGATGTTCCTCACCACCTCCACGTCCATGCAGTCCACCACCACCGGCCGCGCTCCCGTGTAGAACGCCACCACGCTGACCCGCACCTGGTCCATCGCCACCCGACCCAGCAAGGACATCACCAACTCGCTCGCTCGCCGCGACCGCGTCATCCCGCGCCCCGGCCCCGCGTCCTCGATCTGCATGCTCGGCGACACGTCCAACGCGACCACCAAGTGCCGCCACCCTCCCTCCGGCACCTCCTGCTGCCGCACGAACATCGGCCCCATCCCCATCAACGTCGCCAATCCCCATGCCACCAGCCCCGCCCCACCCGCACGCAACCACGGCACCGCCTTCACCCACGCCTGTGGCCCACCGGACGGACCGAAGCTCATCCGCCCCAGCCGCCTCACCCGGCGCGCATGCCAGAACTCCGCCGCCCCCGAAAGGACCAACGCGCCCCAGCCCAGCACCTCCGGCGATGGCATCCTCATGCGTTCACCATGGCGTGTACCTCAGCCCAAGGGCCGCAATCAGGTGCAACCCCAGCGCCATCAACCCGCCCGCCGACACCCAACGATAATCATCCACCCATTCCGGCGACGCCGGTCGCACCCGCGCCTTCTGCATCCCATCAATCCGGCGGAACACCTCCCGCAACGCCCCCGGATCCCCCGCCGCAAACGCCTCCCCCCCCGTCAGCCTCGCAATCGTGAACGTCTCCTCCTGCGGCTGCCCCTCCGCCACGTGGATGTAGTACACCACGATCCCCGCCCGGCTCAGCTCCTGCCCAATCTCCTCCGCCTGCCCGCCAGCAAGGTCCGCGCTCTCGCCGTCCGACACCAAGATCACCATCCGGTCCCCGTCCGCCTTGCGCTCCAGCACCGCCTTCACCGATCGCAACGCCTTCCCGATCATCGTCCCCCAAAGATACTGCGGCATCTTTTCCGGACGCAGGAACGGCGCCGCCAGCCGCAACGCCGACAGGTCCCGCGTCACGGGCACCCAATGCAGCACGTCGCTCCCGAAGATCGTTAGCCCGAACGCATCCCCCGGCCGCGCCTTGGTGAAGTCTTGCAGCGCCCGGATCGCGCCGTCCGCCCGGTTCCCGTCCCCGAACGGCGCCGCCATGCTGCCCGACACATCAAGGCAGAACTGGATGTTCGTGACCAGCCGCTCGTCCCGCGGCACGTCCGACCGCTGTGGCCGCGCCAGCACCAGCAACACCGCCGCCAACACCAGCGCCGGCAGCCCCGCCGCAACATTCACGCTTCGCCCCAGCCATCGCCCGCCGCCGCGCCCCCCATGATCGAACGGAACCCGCACCACGTGCCCGCGCCGTTGCCATTCCCACGCCGCCAATCCCATCGGAACCACCAGCAACGCCAGCACCCACGGATGCGCAAACTGGATCGTCACGTCCCCTCCTCCCCCATGGACGCCACCACCTCCCGGTACGGCGCCAGCAAGACCTCCACGTCCACCTCCACCGTCCCCGCCGGACGATGCAGCCAGCCCTCAAGGCTCCGAACCAACGCCCCCGCCTCCTCGTGTACACGCAGCCGGCGCAGCGCCTCGTCCATCGGCAACCCCTCCCATCCCAGCCGATGCCTCCAATGCCCCAGCAACAATCGCTCCAGTCGCGCTTGCCCCTCCAACCCCAGCTCCCGCCTCAAGGCCGACTCCACCAACGGCCGCAACCGCTCCTCCAACGTCTCCGCCCGGGTCGTCGTTTCACTCGGCTCCGACTCCACCTCGCGGCGTCGCGTCATCCACCAACCCGCCCAGCCCACCCCCCACGCCAATCCCAACGCCATCAACGCCGCCCGGTACCCTCCCAACCGCGGCAACCCCGGCACGGCCCCCGCCTCCAGCGCCCCGTCATGCTTCGCGGGCAACAGCCCGGCCACCTCCACCACGATCGGCTCAAGGTTCGTTGCCAAGCCTCCCCCCGGCAGCACCAGCCACTCCCGAAGGTCATGCTTCCCCGGCACCAACCCCACGTATCTCAGGTCATACCGCGTCGCCGTCCCGTGCGGGTACCGCTCCGCCACCCTCACCAAAACCTTCGCACGTTCCGTCACCGGACGCCCCTCGATCCCCGCCACCGGCAACACCACCTCCAACCGCCCCTCCATCCCCACCGTCGGAACCACCCCATGCACCCGTCCCGCCAACATCAACGCCAACCCCACCCACGCCCAACCCCACCTTGGCCACCCGCCCTCCGCAACCGCGCCCGTCCCCGGGCGCACCCCCATGCCCACGCGGCCGCCCACGACCGCGTCCCCTTGCCCTGGGACCGCGCCCGTCCCCGGGCGCACCCCCACGCCCACGCGGCCGCCCACGACCGCGTCCCCTTGCCCTGGG
>CAIYFP010000486.1 GCA_903925515.1 uncultured Verrucomicrobiota bacterium | reverse complement strand
GTGCTGCAACCGAACGTGAAGATCAAGGAGGGCTACCACTCCGTGGTGCTGTCGTTGAAGGATGGCTCGGAGATGGTCGGCACGCTGGCTCGGGAGACGCCCCAGGAAATCGTCCTGCGCAACGCGGCCGGCACGGAGCAATCGATCCCCAAGGCGGACGTCGCCACGCGCGAGCAAGGGACGGCCTCGATCATGCCTGCCGGCCTCATCGACGCGTTGAACGAACAGGAGCAGGCGGACTTGTTCGCCTTCCTCGCGAGGCTGGGGAAGCCCGGCGACTTTGACGCGAGCCGGGGCGGCGTCGCGCGCCGCTGGCACGTGGCTTTCACGGTCCACACGGACGCCCAGGCCGGCAACGAGGGCTGGCCCCTGACCGCCTCCTACTCGGACAAGCGCTGGATCCACACGACGTCCCTCGTCAGCGGCGTCCTGTCGCGCGCCGCCATCGAGGCCGCGACGCGCGCCAACATCTGGGTTGGGCGCCTCGCGGTGTTCGCCGCCACGGACGTGGACGTGTCCCCGGCATCGGCAGGCAAGCCCTTGAGCATGCGTCTCGCCGCCAACCCGGCTGCCGAACTGTGGGTGGGGGGACGCAAGGTGGGTGGGCCTGGGACTGCCGCCGTCACGTTGCCGCAAGGCCGGCACCGGGTCCTGGTGAAGCTCGACCCCAAGGACATCCCGGACCGCCTGAGGCTGGAGTCTGCGGAACTGTCGTTCGTCCTCGAGTAGCCTCGGCAGCCCGTGACCGCCGCCGTCGTGGAGCACCTCAGGTGGGCGGCCCGGGGCGCAATGAGCTCGCGGGAACCTCCACCTCGAACCGGACGGTCAGCCGGCGTTGCCGGCGATCCCGCTGCTGTCCTAGGACGCGCACGCCAGGGCCGTCGGGGACGACGGCGCCGCAAAGATAGACCGAGTCCAGCGCCCGGAATCCATTGAGCACCTCGGCGCGATGCGATCCGGCCGTTGGGGCCAACACGGGCAACGACCATCGCAAACGCACCGGCACGTTGCCCGCCCGGAGCATGTCGATCGGGGGAATGCTTGCCTCGACCGGGCCCGGTCCCAGCCGACGCCCGTCCATGCGAGCCCGAACCTTGCTCGCCACGAGCCTGGCAAAACGTTCCTGCTCGTCGTCGGCCACCTTGCCGTCCGCGTCTTGGTCGAGAAGCCGGACCAGCGCGCGGGACGATGTTGCCCCCGGCAGGCCCACCCACTCCACCTCGACCCGGTCCGCCTCACACCGCACGAACACGGTCTGGAGCATGTCGGAGATCCTGTGGGCACCCACCGGCAAGGCGAGGCACACGCACGCCGCGACGGCCCATGCGAGGCGCATCATCGGCCCAGCCATTTCCGGCCGTACTCGTTCGAGGGGTCCCGGTAAATCGTGTGCACGTGCTGGGTGGGATCCCCGCCCATGCGTTGTGGGGCGTACTCGATGAACACGGCGGGCCCATGAATCCGGAAGTAGGCCGGGCTCCCGGCCTTCGTCGGGCCACTCCAGGCAAACCACGTCTCGGACAGGGTCTTATTCAGCTCGGCCATCTTGGCCGATGCGGCGGCTTCAGGCAGCAAACCCACCCAGTTCCCGGCCAACTCCAGCAGCATTCCCCTCTGCTTCTCGCCAAACTCCGACACGGACACGCCCTCCGGAAAGATCGCGCGCATCTCCGTCCCGGGGCCAAGAATCAAGTCGTGGAACTCGGCGCGCACGATGGCCTTGGCTCGCACGGCGGGCGCAAGGTCGTTGACGAGCGCGTGTGCGAGGTCAGCCTCGCGCCCGAGTGGCCGCACCAGCTTGCCGTTTATCTCGAACCGCGCCGGCTGCGCCCCCGTGTGGCTCGGGGCGGCCGTCGCACGGTCGCCAACCCACGTGATGTTGATCGCCAGGTGGTGACCGCCGAACTGGAAGCCCCACGGCTTGCTCTCGGATGGCTCTCCAAGGAAGGCGAGGTAGTACTCGTCCTTCCCGAACACGAGTCGGCGGCCTCCCTCACCTGGATCGAGCTTGTCGTCGCCGGCGATGATGCCGGCGACCTTCTCCCGCCCAGCCTTGCTGAGGATGGCGTCCAGCACCGCCTCCGTAGCCTTGACCTGATGCTCCTTCAAGTCGCCCATCCTCAATCCCGCGCGCCGATACAAGCCGGTGGGCAGGTTTGACCAGCGCCCGCGCTGCTCCTCGTCGCCGAAATCGAACACCGCCCGCCTCCTGCTGTCCGCGTCAAGGGTCGCGAGAAGGTTCATGGCCGCCGACACGGCGACCGCGTTGGCCTTCAGCGCGGCGGCGTCCGCCGCCCTCAATCCGGCCACGCCTCCGCCCAGCCCCATCGCCAGCCCCATCGCCCATACCGCAAGGCAAACCAGTTTCATCTGATGAAGCCTTCGATACCCCTTAAGCTCCCCTGCATCCATCCTTTTCAACCGCCGCCGAGACGGTCACGTCCCTCCCGCACCTGTTCCATGGCATCACTCCCTCGCACGCGCTCCTCCGTGCCCGGTTCCCCCGGCGGCATGAACGCCACGAACAACGCCGGCAACACCAGCAACGTGAGGAGCGTGGAACTCGCGATCCCCCCAATCACCACCGTCGCCAACGGCCTCTGGATCTCCGCGCCCGCGCCGGTCGCCATGGCCATCGGCACAAAGCCCAGCCCCGCGACCCACGCCGTCATCAGCACCGGACGCAGCCGCATCATGGACCCGGCCACGACGCACTCCCGCAACGGAAGTCCGTCCGCCCTCAGCTCGTTGAACTGGCTGACCAACACCAACCCGTTCAACACCGCCACGCCGCTCAACGCGATGAACCCCACCGCCGCGGTGATGCTGAACGGCATGCCCCGCAACACCAGCGCCAGCACCCCGCCCGTCACGGCCAACGGGATCCCCGTGTACACCAAGGCCGCCTGCCGGGCCGACCCCAGGGCGAGATAAACCAGCACGAAGATCATCAGCCCGGCGGCCGGCACCACCACCCGCAGTCGCGCCTGCGCCTCGCGCAGGTTCTCGAATTGCCCCCCAAACTCCACCCGGTAGCCCTCCGGCAGCGTCACCTCAGCCCTCACCCTTTCCTGCGCCTCCACGACCCAGCCCTCCACGTCCCGACCCCGGAGGTTTACCAGCAACGCCGCCCGCCGATGCCCATCCTCCCGCACGATCGGCTCCACCGCCGACACCGTCTCGATCTCAACAAGGCTCCCCAGCGGCACCACCGTCCCCTCGTCGAGCCGCACGGGGACGCTCCGCACGACATCGAGGTCGCCACGCCCGGCCTCGGGCAACCGCACCACAAGGTCGTTGCGCCGCAAACCCCGGTACATCGAGCCCACCACCTCGCCTCCCAAGGCCATCCGGACCGCCTCGTTCACGGACTCCCCGGCCAACCCTCGCCGGGCCAGCACGTCACGCCGTGCGTGGATCACCAGCACCGGCGCCCGCCCCTGCGCCTCGAACTCCACCTCGCCCTCGCCCTCCCGCGTCCCCGGGATCGTCCTGAGGATGTCGCGGATCCGAGCCGCCGCACCGTCCAAAACGTCGTAGTCCGTCCCGACCACCTTGACCGAGATGTCCGCGCGCACGCCCTCCAGCAGCTCGTTGAACCGCATCTCGATCGGCTGCGCGAACAGGAATGTCTGCCCGGGCGCCGCCTCCAGCATCGCCGCCTCCATCCGGGCCCCGAGCTCCTCCTTGCTCCATGGCACGCCATTCGTCCCGCGCCATTCCGCGCGCGGCCGGTACATCACGTACAGGTCGCTCTGGCTCGGCGGCATCGGGTCCGTTGCCACCTCGCTCGTGCCCAGCCGCGTGAACGTCCCGGTCACCTCCGGGAACTTCTCCCTGAGCACCCTTTGGTTCACGCGGTCCAGCTCCAGCGAACTCGCCAGCCCCATCGAGTTCGTCCGGTAGGTCATCACCGTGAACGACCCCTCGTCCAGCTTCGGCACAAACTCCGACCCCAGCCGCCTCAATCCCGTCAATGCCCCGGCCGTCAACGCCACGGCCACCAACCCAACCCATCCCGGATGCCGCACCGACCATTCCAGCGCCGGCCGATAGAGCCGCTTCACGGCCCGCAGCATCGCGTTGTCGTGCTCGTCGCCGCCCGGTGTCGCCGGGCCGGCCTCGTGCCCCCGCTCCGCCGTGCCCTTTGTGGCCCCCGGTGTCCCCGCCGCGTGCGCCGTCACCCGCGTCAGGACCATCGAGCACAACACCGGCATCAACGTGACTGACAACGCCAACGCGCCCCCAAGCGCCAGCATCACCGTCACCGCCATCGGGTGGAACATCTTCCCCTCGATCCCCGTCAACGCGAGGATCGGCGCGTACACCAAGGTGATGATCAGCACCCCGAACACCATCGGCCGCGCCACCTGCCGCCCCGCCGCCAACACCGTCTCCGCCCGCTCCGCCGGGGTCAGCCGACGCCGCGCCTCCGCCTCCCGAAGGCCCAGCCGCCGCACCACGTTCTCCACCATGACCACCGCGCCGTCGATGATCAGCCCGAAGTCGATCGCGCCAAGGCTCATCAGGCTTCCCGACACCCCTCCCTTCCACATGCCAATCAGGGCGCACAGGAACGACAAGGGGATCGCCAACGCCACGATCAACGCCGCACGCCAGTTCCCCAGCAGCAACAGCAGGACCACCACCACCAGCAACGCCCCCTCCGCAAGGTTCCTCCGCACCGTCGCCACCGTACGGTCCACCAGCTCCGAACGATCGTACAACACCCTCAGCTCCACCCCGGGCGGCAGCTTCCCGCTCACCCCCGGCATCGCGTCCGCAAGGCGCCGCGACACAATCCGGCTGTTCTCCCCGCTCAACATCATCGCCGTCGCCAGCACCGCCTCCTCCCCGTCCACCGTCGCCGCACCCGTTCGCGTCGCCGCCCCGATCCCTACGTCCGCCACGTCCCGCACCCGGATGGGTTCCACACCGGCGCCGAGCTTCACCGGCAACGCCCCCAGTTGATCCACCGTCTCCGCACGGCCCGAAGCCCGGATCACGTACTGGATGCCGTCCTTCTGCACCGTGTCGCCGCCCGCGTTGCCCGCGTTGCGCGACAACACCGTCGCAAGCTCGTCCAGCGCCACCCCGCGCGCCGCAAGGTCCGCCGGGCGGGGCATCACCACGAATTGGCGCTCGTACCCGCCCGACACGTTGACCTCGGCCACGCCCGGGATCGCCCGGACCATGGGTTTCACCACGTACTCATGAACCTCCCGGAGGTCCATCAGCGACTCCATCGCGTCCCGGGGCCGGTTCGTCGCGCCGTCCTTCCACCTCAACGCGTAGTAGAAGATCTCGCCCAGCCCCGTCGTGACCGGCGCCATCCTCGGCTCGCTGCCGGCGGGCAGCCCCGAAACCAAGCCCTGCAACCGCTCCGAGACCAACTGCCGCGACCGGTACACGTCCGTCCCGTCCTCGAAGACCAACGTCACCTGCGACAGGCCCGACTTCGTCAGAGACCTGCGCTCCTGCAAGCCCGGCAGCCCGCTCATCTCCACCTCGAGGGGAATGGTCACCAGCCTCTCGATCTCCTCCGGCGCCAGCGCGGGCACGGTCGTGTTCACCTGCACCTGCACGTTTGTGATGTCCGGGACCGCATCCACCGGGAGATGCAACGCCGCGTACAAGCCGACGCCCAGCAAGGCCGCCGCGCCCAGCAACACGATCGCGCGCTGCTTCAGTGCCCATGCAAGGACCGCGTCGATCATCGCCCGCCTCCCGCCTCGCCCGCCTCGTCCTCGCGCACGAGCCGAATCCCCGTCGCCTCCTCAAGCTCCACCGCCGCCGCCAACGCGTCCCGGCGCGTGTCCAGCAGCGTCTCCACCGCCTCAAGGTACTGCTTCTGCAGCTCCACGTACGTCGTTGCCGGCACCGCCCCCAGCCGATAGTGACGGTCCGCAAGCTCCGCCGCTTCCCGGAAGGCCCGCGCCGAGTCGTCCCGCCACCGTCCCATCTCGTCGCGGCGCGACGCATAGCGCTGCGCCGCCACCAACACGTGCAGCTCCACCTCCCGCCGCGTCGCCTCCAGCGCGGCCGTGGCCTGCTTCTCGCGCGCCGCCGCCGCCGCCACGTTGGACGCGTTGCCCCGCCAGAGCGGGAGCGGCACCGAGACGCCCAGCTTGATGAAGCGGTCCGTCGTGCTGCCGTTCTCCTCCGTGTACATCGGGGCGACCGCGATGGCGGGCCAACGCTCGTTCTTGGCAAGGCGCGTCCGCAGGCCTTGCTGCCCCAGCTCCGCCAGCCTCGATTGCAGCCCGAGGTTGTTCGTCGCCGCCGCCGCCATGAGCGCCTGCGTCCCCGGCGCCTCCATCATCCCCGGCACGCTCCACCCCACCGACACCGGCGCATCCGCCGCAACCCCGCGAAGCAGGTTCAGCTCGATCCGCTGCCCGCCCGCCGCCAGCTCCCGGTCCGCCGCACGCCGTCGCAACGACAGCTCGGTCGCCTCGAGGATGCGCACCTCCAGCAAGGGCGTCACCCCGGCCGGGTCCCGCTGCACCAGCACCTCCCTCAACGCCCTGAAACGGTCCGAAACCTCGCGCGCCACGCGGGCCTTTTCCTCCTCCCCGGCCATCCCCAGCGCCAGCTGCCGCGCACGCCCCGCCAACGCATTCCGAAAGCGCGCCATCCCGATCTCCGCGAGCCGCACGTCCGCGTTCGCGATCGCCTTCCTCAGGGACAACCGGCCCGGCCACTCGAACGTCTGCTGCACGCTCGCCGTCCAGACCGCCCCCTCGCCGGCGAGGCTGCCGTCGAGGTTCTTGCTCCGGATGCGTCCGCCCTCGCCTTGCAACACCGGCACGGACGCCCGGCCCGCCGTCTTCAACTCGGCGCGCGCCGCCTCCAACGCCTGCTCGTAGATTCGCAGCTCCGGGTTCGCCCGCAGCACCTCGGCCACGATCCGCCCGGCCGTCAGGTTCGTCTCGCCCGCCGCGCTCGCCGCCATGCCCGTCGCCATCGCCAACCCCAACCCTGCCACCTTCCACGCCGTCATCCGCTGTTTCATCTCGTCCTCCATTCCCCAACATCCCTGCGGCCCGCCCGCAGGCTGGCGCCGCCGCGATGCCATCCAGCCCCCGCCTCTCGCCCTTCCATGCGGGAAGGGTGGATGGATCCGCGACCGAGGCAGGACGTCGCGGCCATGGCACGGGACTGGGCTCCATGGATTCATGACGGGCTGGTCATGCACCACGGGGGCCCATGGCTCCCCGCGGGACGCGCCCGCAATCCCCAATCCCGAGGCGCGCGCGAGGCGCGGCCGGGTCAGCAGCGGAGCACGATCGATTCCAGCATCCGCGACGACGCGGACCTCGCAGCCGGGTTGGCCGGCGGGCGGGGACACGGACGACGGCAAGGCTCCTTCACGCCCGCGACATCAAGCCATGGCGCCACCATCGTCGGGATTCCGCCAACCCGCTGCACCTCGGGCCTCGAACCACTGCCGCCATGCTGGAGCCCGGAAGGGAACATCAAGACATGGTCCGCCCCGCGGGGGGCGTCGTTCGCCATGGCCGCCAGCACCGCCGCCACCATGCAATGCCGATGGCCAGACTCCATGCCCGGGCGCGTGGCGTCGTGCGCAAGGACCACGCGCGCGCCGTCCACGCTCACGCTCAGGAGGACGCGGTGCTCGTCATCGGATGCGGCGACCAAGGCCGTGAGGAACGGGGCGAGCCATCCAAGGCCGAGAAGGTATGCAAGCGTGCAGGCCGTGCCCGCCGCCCGCATCCACCGCGCCCGTTCTGCCCGAAATCGACCCATGCGATTGCTCTTCCCGGCCCCGTTCCCCGACTACTTCCCCTTGACGTCGTAGCAGTGCAGCAACTCCTGGTCGCGAAGGTACAGGTTGCCACCCGACACCACCGGATGGACCCAGATGCGCCCCTGTGGCTTCCTCTTGGCCGTCTGGGGCGACAGCTTGAACCGCCCCGTTTCCTTCCAGCCGGCCGGGCTTGCTTCCACCAAGGCCACCGCGCCGGAGCCCTCGTCGATGCAGTAGAGGTGCCCGTCTGCAAGATGCACTGCCCCCTTGCCGAAGCCCTTGTGCACCCACACC
>CAIYFP010000485.1 GCA_903925515.1 uncultured Verrucomicrobiota bacterium | reverse complement strand
GGGAGGATGCCCCGGTACAGGGGGGTCACCACCGTGACCTTCACCCCTGCCCGGGCGAGCGCCCGGCCCAGCGATCCCACGGCGTCGGCAAGGCCTCCGGTCTTGGAATACGGATGAAGCTCGCTTGCTGCGAGAAGCACGTGCATCGGGCGCGAGGTTCGGGCCGGGCGCGAGTCCGGCTCAAGGCCTTTCTCCCGGGACGGAGTCACGGGGCGCCTAGCCGAGGAGGGCGGTGGCGACCCAGCGCGTGACGAGGGCGAGGACCCATGCCAGCGAGGTCATGTAGGCAAGCTGGAACAGGGGCCACCGCCAGCCGTTGGTTTCGCGCCGCACCACGGCCACGGTGCTGACGCATTGCATGGCGAACACGTAGAAGACCATGAGGGTCAGCCCGAGCACGGGGGTGTACAGGGGCGAGCCATCGGGCTTCCGTTCGCGCTTCATGCGCTCGGCGAGGCTGGTGATGGCGCCGGAGTCGCCGGCGTCGGCCTCGCCTGCGTTGTACACGACCGACATGGTGCTCACGAAGACCTCGCGCGCGGCGAAGGACGCGACGATCCCGATCCCGATCTTCCAGTCGAAGCCGAGCGGGCGAAGCACGGGCTCGATGAGGTGTCCGAGCCGGCCGGCAAGGCTGTGGCGAAGCAGTTCGCCCGACTCCTCCCGGTCGAGCTGGAGGATGAGCCCGCGCAGCGGCTCGTTCGTGGCGCCCATGCCCTCGCCGGCGCGCAAGGACTCGATCGCACTCGCAACCGCGTCCGGGCCCGCGATTGCGTCGGCGCCCAGAGCCCGAAGCACGGCGTCGGAGCGTTCCTTGCCGAGCCTCGACGTGACGGAGGCGTCGCGCGGGAAGGTGACGAGGAACCAGAGAAGGATGTTGATCCCGAGGATCACGGTGCCGGCCCTTCGCAGGAAAAGGCGGGACCGGTCCCACATGTGACGAAGGATGACCGATGCCACGGGGCGCCGGTAGGGAGGCAGCTCAAGGAGGAGCGGGGGCGGCTCGCCCTTGAGGAGGGTGCGCTTGAAGAACCATGCCATCGCAAGGGCTCCGGCGATCCCGAGGACGTACATCCCGGTGAGCACCGTGCCCTGCAACAGGGCTCCTCCCCGGATGCAGGCCGCGATCAGGACCGTGTAAACCGGGAGCCGCGCCGAGCAGCTCATGAGTGGCGCCACCATGATGGTTGCCAGACGGTCCTGCGGCGTCTCGATCGTCCGGGTCGCCATCACCCCGGGGATGGCGCATGCGAACGACGACAACATGGGGATGAAGCTCTTCCCGTGCAGCCCGACGCGGCTCATGAGGCGGTCCATCAGGAACGCGGCCCGGGCCATGTAGCCGGAGTCCTCGAGAAGGCTGATGAAGAGGAACAGCAGGCAAATCTGGGGCAGGAACACCACCACGGCGCCCACGCCCGCCACGACGCCGCGCGCGAGCAGGTCGTTGAGGTCCCCGGGAGGCAGCGCACCCGAGACCGCGCCCGCCGCCCGCTCGATGAGGGCCTCGATCCACGACTTCGGCCACTCCGCGAGCCAGAAGATGCTGACAAACAGGGCGAGGAGGATTCCCGCGAAGATCAGCGGGCCCCAAAGCCGGTGCGTCACCACGCGGTCCACGCGGTCCGACCATGACTCGCCGGGCGCGGCGGTCTCCCGCGTCACGCCCATGGCGATGGCCGCAACCCGGGC
>CAIYFP010000484.1 GCA_903925515.1 uncultured Verrucomicrobiota bacterium | reverse complement strand
GGTGCCGGCGGGGGTGACGCTGGTGCGGGTGTCGGCGGGCGGCAGCCACAGCCTTGCGTTGGGCAGCAACGGGCGGGTGTACGGCTGGGGCAGGAATGGCTTTGGGCAGTTGGGGGACGGGACGACGGAGGACCGGGTGGAGCCGGTGGAGGCGTTGAGGGGGGAGATGCCGGAGGGGGTGGTGGCGACGGCGGTGAGCGCGGGCTGGGAGCACAGCCTTGCGTTGGGCAGCGACGGGCGTGTGTACGGATGGGGCGGCAATGGTTTTGGGCAGGTAGGGGACGGGAGCGGCATCCACCGGACGAGCGCGAGGCGCGTGAGAGGGCCCGAGGGGGTGCGGTTCTCGGGGATGTCTGCGGGGCGCTTCCACAGCCTTGGGCTTGGCGAGGACGGGCGAGGGTGGGCATGGGGGCGCAACGAGGCCGGTGAACTTGGCGATGGGACGACGGAGGATCGGGGGCAACCGGTGGAGGTTGCGCGTGGGGCGATGGAGGTGGGGGTGGTGTTCGTTGGGATGTCGGCGGGGTGGCAGCACAGCCTTGGGCTGGGGAGCGACGGGCGTGCGTATGCGTGGGGCGGGAACGGGAGCGGGCAGTTGGGGGACGGGACGGTGGACGAGAAGCTGGAGCCGGTGTGGGTGACGGGATTTGCGGGCGGGATGGTTTTGAAGGCGGTGCACGCGGGGGCGCTGTTCAGCGTGGGGGTTGGGTCCGGAGGCGAGCTGTACGCGTGGGGCGCGAACGAGTCGGGGCAGTTGGGCAACGGGGGATCGGCCGTGAGGCTGGAGGCGACGGCGGTGTCGGCCGGCTCGATCCCGGTGGGCCTGACGGCGGGCACGGCCGGGGTGGGCGCGGCGCACGTGTTGGTCGCGACGTCCGGGCCGGACCCGTTGCTGGCACCCGTGGTGCTTGGCGGGAGCATCGCCGGGACCTATGGCGTCGCGATGAGTGCGGGGGTGACGACTTCAGGCGGCGGGGTCACGTCCTACGAGGCGACGGGGCTTCCCCTCGGGCTCGATCTCGACCCGGCCACGGGCGTTTTGGCCGGCACGCCGCGCCAGGTTGGAACCTTCACCGCGCAGGTAAAGGCCCGGAATGCGGCGGGGACCGCGTCGGGCTTGGTCATGGTCCACGTGGCGCCCAAGCAGGTGGGCGTGACGGGGCTTGTGGTGGGCACCAAGGTCTATGACGGGACCACGATGGCGACGTGGAGCGGGACGTTGGCCATGGACGGGCTTGTGAGCGGGGACGCGGTCACGGTCACGGGGCAGCCGACGGCGTCGTTCTCAAGCAAGCACGCGGGGAGAGGCAAGGTCGTGACGGTGACCGGGTTGGGCATCGGGGGAGCCGACGCCGCCAAGTACCTGCTGATGCCAACGACGACGACCGCCGACATCTTGCCAAGGACGCTGGGGTTGTCCGGGCCGGCGGGCCTCAGGAAGACGTACGATGGCATGGCATCGGCGACCTTCGAGACCATCGGCTTGTCGGGGACGGTGGACGGGGACGACGTCGGCTTGGCCGGGCCCGTGCAGGGGACGTTCGAGTCGGTGGCGGCCGGGGCCGGGATGGGAGTCGCCTTGATCGTGCCCGGCTTGCAGGGCGCGGACGCCGCCAACTACGTGCTGGCAGAACCCGGGGCGTTGACGGGCACGATCGCTCCAAGGCCGGTGACGGTGACGGGGTTGTCGGCGTTCACCCGAACGTTCGACGGGACGCGCCGGGCGGACTTGTCCGGGACGCCGATTTTGTCTGGCGTCTTGGCGGGCGAGGACGTGGCGTTGGCGGGGACGGCGGCGGGCGAGTTTGAGACGGCGGCGGTCGGGGAGGGCAAGCGGGTGATGGTGACCGGGCTGGCCTTGGTGGGTGCCGGGGTTGCGAACTACGAGCTGAGGTCGCCGGAGCTGAGCGCCAGCATCCGGAACGAGGCGCCGACATGGGGCGTGTTGGGGCGGGTGGTGCTCCGCGAGCTGGAGCCTTGGACGACGACGTTGCTGGCCTCGGACCGAGACGTGCCTGCGCAAGCGCTCACGTATGGGCTGGTGTCGGGCCCGGCTGGGCTGACGGTGAGCGGATCGGGCGTCGTGGAATGGACGCCGACGGAGGCGCAGGGCCCGATGACGGGCAGGGTGTTCGTCTCGGTGAGCGACGGGGCGGCAATCGTGACGGCGTCGTTCGACGTGGAGGTGCAGGAGGTGAACGGGGCGCCGGTGTTCGCTAAGGGGGATGACCTCGTGAGCTGGGACGACGCGGGCGGGGTGGTGGTGCCGGGGTGGGCGACCGGGATCTCGGCGGGGCCAGCGGGCGAGCCGTCGCAGGGGCTGACGTTTGTGCTGGAGACGACGAACGCGGGGTTGTTCGCGGTGGCGCCCGCGATCTCGGCGGACGGGACGTTGAGATACACGCCGCGGGAGGTGGGCAAGGGGGTGGCCACGGTGACGGTGCGGCTGCGGGACGACGGCGGGACGGCGAATGGGGGCGCAGACATAAGCGCGGCGCAGACGTTCACGATCACGGTGGAGGCGCGGCCGAGGGTGGTGGGGCGTTGGTTGTTCTACAACAACTCGCGCTTCGACGGGAACAACGCGGGACTGGGCGCGGCGGACGACGGGGCGATCGCGTCGAACAAGTCGGCGCTGAGGCCCGGTGGGACGTCGTCGTTTGCGAACGTGTCGTCGTACAGCCGGGGGATCAACGGGGTGATGGTGGACATGGTGGGGTTGGCTGGGACGCCGACGGCGGAGGACTTTGGGTTTCGGGCGGGGCGCGAGGCCGACTTGTCGCGGTGGATCTCGGGGCCGGTGCCCGTGGCGGTGACGGTGCGAGCGGGCGCCGGGGCGGGCGGGAGCGACCGGGTGACGTTGAGGTGGGCGGACTCGACGGTCAGGAACCAGTGGCTGGAGGTGACGGTGAAGGCGGGGGGACAGACGGGGCTGCCCGGGGCGGACGTGTTCTATTTTGGGAGCGTGGTGGGGGAGGTTGGGGACACGGCGTCGCCGTCGGTGACGGTCGGGGACGTGTTGTCGGTGCGGTTGGCGGCCCGGTTTGGGTTGGTGCCCTTGACGTCGTCGCAGGACATGAACCGGGACGGGCTGGTCAACACGACGGACGTGCTGCTGGTGCGGTTGAACCAGACGACGACGGCGAACCGGGTGAGCGGGATTGCGCCGTAGGCAGCTTGGGGAGCGGATGGGGTGATCATGGGGGGGCCGCGTTGCCGGGTTGGCCGCGCGGGAAGCCGGCCGAGCCGCCCAGCCGAGCCGCCGGACAGGACCCGGCCCGAGCCGAGACGGCTCGGCCACGTTTCCACCGGGTGAGGGCACCCGGGCCATCACCCGGACCGGCCGATTCCAACCTTGCCTGCCGGGTGAGGTCTCGGATGGATCCCACAGGGCCTCTTGGCCTTGATGGGACGGCCATTTCCTTGCTTGGAAGCCTTCTTTCACTGCTGTTTCTCGGTTCAAGAGGCTCGGCCATGCTGGCTCGATCTGCTTTGCAATCACACCCCTCCCATCGGGTCGCGACCTCGGACGCGAAGTCGGCAAAGGTTTCCGGGCTGTTTTTGCCGCGGAGACTCCAGCATGGGGAGCACCGGGCGCTTAAACGCTGCTGACGCAGGCAGAGAAATGTCATGCCGACTCTTGACAAACATCAACGAGGCCTTCGTCATGAGGTTGTGGGGCGCGATGGGGTTCGACATGACACAATCATTCTCGCGGGCTGTTGTCTGCATCGGTGGGTGCAATCGGTCCGGAGGCAAAGGGCACCGATGCTGAGCCCCCTCAAGCATGCCCTCCTTCGAGGGTGCCTCGTGACATGTCTTCTGTGGGCCGGTGCCGGCCATGGGATGGCGCAGGGGACTGCAGAGGCGGGCGGGCAGGCGATTTCCTACCAAGGCAGGCTGGTGCGGGCCGGTCAGGCGGCCAATGGATCCCATGACTTCCAGTTCCTGCTGATGGATGCGGCGACGGGTGGGCAAGTGCTCGGCACGGTCGTTACCAACGCGCTGACGGTCCGACAGGGTGTCTTCACGGCTTCGTTGGCCTTTGCCCCGGAATTGTTCACGGGCGCGGCCCGCTGGATCGAGGTTCGGGTCAGGCCGACGCCCGCCACCGGAACGGCGGGCGGGGATTACGTGGTCCTTGAGCGGCAAAAGGTCCAGTTCACGCCCTATGCCTATCGGGCCGTCACGGCCTCCACCGTGACGACCGTGCCGGTTCAAAGCTTGCCGGCGTCCGTGCCGTTGAAGAACAGCGAGGGCAAGCTGGACAGCGGGTTGATCGGAGGAGACATCGCGCGCACGGGGGACTTGGCGTCTTTGGCGCAGACGGTCCAGCAGGCGCAGGCCCTGATTCAGTCGCAAGCGACGACTTTGGCCCAGTTGCAAACGCAGGTTGCGACGCTGACGCAGGAAAATGCGGCGCTCCGGCAATCGGTGGAGTCGGCGGCGGCCCCGACACGTTCGGGATGGATGGTGGCGTCGTTGGATCCCATGGACCCGGCATTGACAGGGGCGGGATTCAAGCTGGCTTTTTCCACAACGGAACAATCGTGGCGGGCGGGAGGTGGTACTGCGGCACCGTCGAGTCGAACCACAGCCTCGGCGGTTTGGACGGGCGAGGAATGGTTGATATGGGGTGGGCTCGGGTCGGCGAGTACTCCCTTGAATAGCGGGTCAGGGTATCGCCCGGGGACCGACAGTTGGGCGGACATCAATGCATCGGATCCTCCCCAGGCTAGACGGGATCACACGGCGGTTTGGACCGGCGAGGAGATGATCGTTTGGGGTGGCTTTGGAAGCTCCGTGCTAAACACCGGGGGGCGTTACTCGCGCAAGAACCTGTCATGGCGGGCGATTGCCACGGTGAATGCGCCCGACGCCCGAAGCCGGCACGGCGCTGCATGGACGGGGCGGCGAATGGTGGTGTTTGGAGGATGGTCTCCCACGGGCTTTCGCAATGACGGCGGTGCGTATGATCCGGCCACGGATACATGGGCGACCTTGCCCACGGCGGGAGCACCTTCGGCGCGGGCGGAGGCCACGGTGATTTGGACGGGGTCGGGAGTGCTGGTCTGGGGTGGCGCGGGGGCCCCTGCCACCGGCGCGTTTCTCCGATGCGATGCGAATGGCATTCCCGTTGCCTGGGAGTCGTTGCCGGT
>CAIYFP010000483.1 GCA_903925515.1 uncultured Verrucomicrobiota bacterium | reverse complement strand
TCGATTTCCCGGCCCCGTTGGCTCCCACCAGCCCCAGCCGGTCGGCGCGGTTGATCGTCAGGCTGACGCCCTCGAAGAGCGTCCTTGGCCCGTACGCCTTGGATATTTCGGACAACGTGAACACGCGTTTGAACCGCCATCCTCCGGCCGATCAACGCGCGAGCCAAGCACCCTGTTCAACCCGGTACCGCCGCCCCCACGCATGGTTCGTCTGCATCTGCCGCGCCAACACCGCCCGCATCCCCACGTCACCGCCGCATGCACGCCATGCCTCCCACGCCGCCACCGGATCGTTCCGCGCCGCCCAATCCTTCCCCCACTCCAGCGCCGTGGACCCGCTCGTCGGCGACGTCGTCCGCAACCCCGCATCGGCCAGCCACCACCGTCCCCATGCCGTCCACGGATCCTTCGCATCCGCGTCCGCCACCGACCGTCGCAACGCATCCAGCCCGGCTCCAGTCGTGGCGTTCGTCCGGCCCCAAACCCACCGCGCCCAGCCCCCAAGCCACGCGGGCGCAGCCACCAAGGGAGGCAACGGCACCAGCCGAACCCCGCCCCGCCCGTCCGGCATCAACACCCTCCTGCCATCCCCCGTGAACCCCGACCCAGCCATGTCCACGGGCTTGCCACGCTTCACCCCCGCCTCGACTCGGGCCACCCGCTCCCCAGCCTCCAACGCCCACAGTCCCACCGACCCGTCCGCCTCCTCCCATCGCAGCCATCGCCCGTCCGGCGAAACATCCGCCCCCGCGATGCCCCCACCCCCTGCCGCAATCGCCTTGCCCCTCGCTTCCCCGGTCCCCGCGTCCCAGACCGTCACCTCGCCCCCCTCCCTCGCCAACACCCAGCGCCCCCCGGCCGCGTACCGCGCCTCCTCGAACGCCCGGCCCGGCCCGATCACCGGACGCCCCGTGGGCCCTTCCAGGGCCCGCATCAGGCGTTGCACCAAGCCCCCACGCGCGCCAGACCCCTCCGGCGTCCCCGACAACATCCACGTGCCCGAGGCGTCCACGTCGAATGGGCCCGGCCTCGGAACCGGCAGCCGCATCACCTCGACCCCCCGGATTCTCCCCGCTCCAAACACGGGCCGTCCAACCATTCGTCCCGCCCACCACCGCTGCCATCCACTCGCCGGACGCCGCCCCCACGAACGCTTGCACCGGCTCGTTGGACACCACCGCCACCGGCTGGCCCCCGCCAGGCTTCACCGCCCGGACCGACGTCCCCGACGCCGTCCAGAGCCATCCCCCGCCACGGCCCACCGCGACGCGCGTCACCCCGGGATGCGTCACCCACGCACCCACGGGAAGCCCCGTGCCAACGTTCCACAACCGGGCCTTGGACGACCCCAGCACCGTCGCCGCCCATCCACCCTTCGCGTCCAACGCGACCGCCCTCGGCGCGGCCGCAAGCAACAACGTCGTCCCCTTCGCAGGCCGCTCCCACGGCACGCACTCCACCCGCCCTTGCGAGTCCACCGTCACCACGTTCGTCCCGCCCGGCCCCAATGCCGCCGCCGCGATCGGCGACAGCCCGCCCCACCACGCATCCCTCGCACCCCGGCCCCGCACATCCAACACCCTTTCCATCCCCATCGTCCGGACCCGAAGCCTCGTCGCCGTCACGTCAAACGCCACCGCCTCCACGCGCCCCAAGCCAGGACATCCCCGCGCCGCAAGCCTTCCATCCGCCCAGTCCCACAGCCCCACCCCGCCCTCCATCGCCCCGGTCACCATCCAGATCCCGTCCGGCGAAAATGCCATGGCCGGCCCCGTCGCCCCCACCAACCGGATGCCCGTCGCCCCCAATGTCCTCCCATCCCGGATCTCAACCCCCTCCGGAGTCGCCACCGCCAAGACCGC
>CAIYFP010000482.1 GCA_903925515.1 uncultured Verrucomicrobiota bacterium | reverse complement strand
GGGCGGATGGGCGTTGGAGATGCTGGGGCGGAACGGGGAGCCCATGCCGGACCACGTCGCGGACTTGCGGGTGAAGAGGCGAGGCTTCGAGATCCCGGAGACGGTGCGGGTGCGAACGGATGCGGAGGGGAGGGTCGCCTTGGGCGACATGGCGGGCGTGGAGTCGTTGGTGGCGCAACCGGAGGCCGGCGCGCCCGCGGCGGAATGGACGGCGGACGAGCCGCGGCGGAACGGGTCGCCCGCATGGCACCTGATCGCGGGGCAGGCGCTGGAGCTGCCATGGGAGGGTGACCTTGCGGAGGGGGACCTCGCGCTTCTTGAGATGCGCGGGGACCGGCCCGTCTCGGAACGATCGGGGGCGGTGGCGTTGTCGGGCGGGGCGTTGGTCGTGCGAGGTCTTGAGGCCGGGGACTACAAGCTGCGCACCCGGCGCGACGGGATGCGGGAGGTGGACATCCGGGTGGCGTCGGGCGCGGCGGTGGGACGCTGGATCGTGGGGACGAACCGGCGGCTGGAGTCGGTGGAGGCGAGGCCGGTGTTGGCGTCGGTGAAGTTGGACACCCACCGGCTTGTGGTGGAGCTGAGGAACGGCTCGCCGCGGGCGCGGGTGCATGTGGTGGCGGGACGCTTCGCGACGGGTTGGAACCTGTTTGGATCCATGGCGAGGGGGATGCGCGGGGGCGAGGTGGCGGTGCCGGAGCGACTGCCGTGCCTGTATTCGGCCGGGCGCGAGATTGGGGACGAGCACCGGTACATCCTGGACCGCCGTTACGCGGCGAGGTTCCCGGGGAACATGCTGGCGCGGCCCGGGCTGTTGCTGAACCCGTGGGACAAGCGGGAGACGGACGGCGCGGCAATGGATGTGAAGGGCGGCCGCGAGGCGATGGCGACGGCGGGGGAGATGGCGGCGGCGAAGATGGCGGCGGCCATGGCGGACTTGCAGGCGAGGGGCGAGGGCGCCTCGGATGCGAACATCGACTTCCTTGCGGAGGCGGCGCCGGGTTTGTGGAACCTCGTGCCGGACGCGAACGGGCGGGTGGAGGTGGCGGCGTCGGCGCTGGGGGACCGGCAATGGGTGCAGGTGTTGGTGGAGGACGGGGAGCAGGCGGCGTGGTCCGCGCACGTGGTGCCGGGGCGCGTGACCCGGTACCGGGACCTGAGGCTGGCGCGTCCCATGGAGGGCACGGGCGGGGCGGTGGAGCGGCAACAGGTGGAGTGGGTGGCGAAGGGTGCGGTGTTGACGATGCCCGCCGCGGGCGGGGCCGCGCTGGAGGTGTACGACACGCTGGCGTCGGTGCACGCGTTGTTCCAGTCGGCGCGGATGGATGCGGACCTTGCGCGGTTCGGGTGGGTGACGCGATGGCCCGCATGGACGGCGGAGGAGAAGCGGGCGCGGTACTCGGAGTTCGCGTGCCATGAGCTGAACCTGTTCCTGGAGAGGAAGGACCCGGCGTTCTTCGCGGAGGTGGTGCGGCCGTACCTTGCGAACAAGAAGGACAAGACGTTCATGGACGAATACCTGCTGGGGATGGACCTGCGTCGGCATCTGGAGCCATGGGCGCACGGGCGGTTGAACATGGCGGAACGTGCCCTGCTGGGACGCAGGCTGGAGTCGCAGGCGGCGTCGGAGGCGCGGCACTTGCGCGAGCTTTGGGAGGTGTTGCCGCCGAATCCGGAGGAACGGTCGCGCCTGTTCGAGACGGCCCTGCGGGGACTGGCGATGCAGGGTGGCGGACGGGATCGCGGGCTGGTGGAGCTGGAGCAGGCGTCGGCCGACATGCCGGCCGCGGCGCCCGACGCCGCGATGCCTCCCCCGATGCCGGGCAAGCCGGCGTCCATGGCCGCGCCGGCGGGTGGTTTTGCGGGCGGGATGGCGGGCCGTCCGGCCGAGCCGGAGACGCTGCGGCGTTTTGGCGTCGCGAGGCAGGCGGGCGGGGCAGCCAAGGACAAGCGGGTGATGGCGGCGAACGGGCCGGTGGCGATGGATGCGATGAGGTCGGAGAAGGCCGAGTCGTTGGCCCTGGGGCTGCAGCGGGACGCGGAGGAGCGGCTTGAGCTGGGGCGGGTCCTTGGACGACGCAAGGAGGCCTTGTCGGAGTCGTATTTCCGGGGCCTTGGACCGACGCGTGAATGGGCGGAGAACCATTACTATCGGCTGCCCCTTGAGCGCCAGGACGCGGGCCTCGTGGGGATCAATGGGTTCTGGAAGGACCTCGCGGCGTGGGACGGCAAGGGAGGGTTCCTCTCGACGAACGTGATGGAGGCGACGCGGAGCTTCACGGAGATGATGCTGGCGTTGGCGGTGCTGGACCTGCCGTTCGAGGCGCCGAAGCACGAGAGCAAGGTGGAGGGCGGGCAGTTCACGTTCACGGCGGGGGGCCCGGCGATCGTGTTTCGCAAGCAGGTGCAGGCCTTGCCGGCCGCGGAGCAGGGCGGGTTGCTGGTGAGCGAGTCGTTCTTCCGGGCGGACGCCCCGAAGCGGCTCGAGGGGAACGAGATGGTGGACGCGTTTGTCTCGGGAGAGTTCCAGGCCGGGGTGGTGTATGGCGCAAGGGTGGTGGTGGGGAACCCGGGGTCGTCGCAGGTCCGGGCGGAGGTGTTGACCCAGGTGCCGCGCGGGGCGTTGCCGGTGGCGGGAAGCCGGATGACGCATGGCCGGCCGGTCCGGCTGGAGCCCTACGCGACGCAGCAGTTCGAGTACTTCTTCTATTTCCCTGCGACGGGCGAGGACGCGGTCCAGCCGCATTTCCCGGCGCATGCGTCGGTGGGGGGCCGTGCGTCCGGCAGCGCGAGGCCGCAGGACCTGCGGGTGGTGCGGAGGCCGAGCCGGGTGGACATGGCGTCATGGGACCATGTGTCGCAGCAGGGGACGGACGACGAGGTGCTGGCGTTCCTTGGGCGGACGAACCTTGCGAGGCTGGACCTCGAGAAGGTGGCATGGCGGTCGCGCAAGAGCGCGGGGTTCATGGGGCGCCTGATGGGATTGCTGCGGGAGCGCCATGCGTGGAGCGAGCCGAACGCCCGGTATGCGTTGGTGCACGGGGATGCAACGGTGCTGGGCGAGTGGCTGCGGCACCGGGACGACTTCATGGGGCGGTGCGGGTCGTGGTTCTCGAACGTGCTGGTGCGGATCGACCCGGTGGAGCGTCGGGCCTTCGAGCACCTCGAGTACTCGCCGCTGGTCAACCAGCGGTTTCATCGGTTCGGGGCGGAACGGCAGGTGCCGAACCCGGCGGTGCTGGGGCAGTACCGCCGGTTCCTTGACATCCTCGCGCACAAGCCGTTGCTGGACGCGGGCGACCAGGTGTCCTTGGTGTACTTCCTGTTCTTGCAGGACCGGGTGGAGGAGGCGTTGGCGCGGCTGAAGGGCGTGAGGGCGGCGGACGTGGCGACGGGCTTGCAGCTCGACTACGTGCGGTGCTACGCCGCGTTCTACGAGGGGAAGGCGGCGGAGGCC
>CAIYFP010000481.1 GCA_903925515.1 uncultured Verrucomicrobiota bacterium | reverse complement strand
TGGAGGAATCGATGCAGACGAAGTCCTTGCTGGCGCCCACGCCATAGAGGTGGCGGCCGACGAGGACCGGGGTGGGGAGGTTGATGCGAAGCGACGGGTTGAACCATGTCTCGGTTGCGGTGACGCCGCCGTGGGCGGGTGCCAGCGCGATGCAACGCATGCCGGTGGAGTGGCTGGCAAAGAAGACGCGGTCACCGGACAGGATGGGGGTGAGCACGTTCCGGTTGGCGTGGGTCTTGAAGGGGATGCGCCAGAGGAGCGCGCCGTCCGCGACGTCGAGCCCGACGAGGCCTTCGCAGGTTGCCGTGATGACCTGGCGGCGACCAGCGGCGGTGCCGACCACGGGGGAGGAGTAGGAGGAATGTTCGGAGAGGGCGCGCCAAAGAATGCGGCCGGTGCGCTTGTCGGCCGCCACGACCGTCGCGTTGTTGGTGGAGCCGACCTGGACGAGGAGGCGGTCGCCGTCGATGACGGGCGAGCCGGTGTGGCCGCGACGGATGGCGGCGCCGACGTGGGAATGCCGGTCCGGGTTCCATGTCATGCCGAGGTCGGCAAAGGACATGCCCCAGAGCTTGCGTCCGTCCTTGAGGGAGAGGCAGGCGAGCTCGCCTTGCGCGGATTGGACGTACACGCGGTCGTCGTCGATGAGCGGGGTGCAGCGGGGGCCGGGCTCGAACTCGTCGGACCATGCGGCGGCATAGGGCGTGCGCCAGAGCTCCGTGCCATCCTTCGGGTTGAGGGCATGGGCCATCTCGCGTCCGCCGGTGTCATCGACGTACACGAGGACCCCGGCGACGACGACGGGACCAGCGTAGCCATGGCCGACGGGGATTTTCCACTCTGGGATGAGGTGCGCGGGGAGCGAGGAAGGAAGAGGCTGGGCCGAGATGCCGTCGCGCGCGGGGCCGCGCCAGCCATTCCACTGGGCCATGGCCGACCCCGCGGGCGCGGCAAGGGCGAGCAGGAGGATGGCGAGGGGCTGCGCCATGCGAGGACGGCGTCCGGGAGGCGAGGCTACCATGTTCCGTCAACGAGGGCGGAGGTGACTTGGCGGGCCAGTTCCTCCGCGACGAGCGGGGCGGCCTGACGTTCGGCCGAGGCGAGGTCGGCGGTGGACCGAACCGGGATGCGAGCCGAGAACTCGCGGTCGAGGCGGACGCGCCCGCCGGGTTGCTCGGTGGCGACCACGCGTGCGGTGAGGCGGACCTCGTAGTCGCGGGTGGAGAAGAGGTCGTCGGGCCGGAGGGTGAGGGGATTGCGGACGTAGTGGAGGAGGGTGCCGGTGACGAGGATGTCGCCGGGCTCGCCCGTGACGAGGCGGAGCGAGCCGTCGCGTTGGACCTGTTTCCGGAGCGCGGCGGCGACGGGCTCGATGAGGCGAGGCTCGGCGGTGTTGTCCGAGAAGGGTCGGATCTCGACGGAACGCTCGCCGGCGGCGGAGCCGTCGGTGGGGCCGAGACGGTAGCCGGCGCAGCCTTGGAGGAGGGTGAGGAGTGTGGCTGCGAGGAGGGGCAGCGGGAGGGAAGTGGGGCGCATCCGGCTAGCGGGGCATGGGAGGGTTGGGGGGGGCGTTGGTGGAGCCGATCGGCTGGAGGCCTGCGGCCTTGCGGATGGCATCGCGCCGGGCCCTCTCGGTGGCCTCCTGCTTGGCGCGTTGTTCGGCGGCGAGCGGACGGAGGTATTCCATGCGTTTGCGGGCCTTCTCGGCGTAGGGGGACTTGGGGTCCTTGATGAGGACCTCGTTGTAGTAAACGAGCGCGCCTTGATAGCGGGTGTACCGCTCATAGAACCGTCCGGTTTCATAGGCGCCGCGTGCCTGCTCGGACTTGAGCTCGATGACGACGGACGTGGCGTCCGGGACTCGCTTGTCTGTGGGATAAAGAGCCTTGAACTCATTGAGGGTTTCGATGGCGCGGGAGGAGGACGACTGGTCGTACTCGGCCTTGCGTGCCTGCTTGTTCCATGCGAGGCCGGCCTTGTAGAGGGCGTCGGAGGCGAGGGGTTGGCGGTCGAAGTAATTGTCGGCGGCCTTCTCGTAGGCAGCGACGGCGGAGGGGTAGTTTCTTTGTTTTTCTCGCGCGGCGCCGATGGACATCTGGGCGACGGGGCCGGTCTCATGGAAGGGGCCGTTCTTGACGACCTGGGCGAAGAGATCGGAGGTCTTGTCCATGGAGGGGAAGAAGGGGATGTAGCCCCAGAGCTTGAACCATTGTCCGCCGAGGAAGCGGCCGGCGATGGCCATCTGGCGCTGGAGGATCTCGGGGTAGTTGGAGACCTTGGGATAGTTGTTGAGGACGCGCTGGTATTCCTTGAAGGCCTTCTCGTCCATGCGGCGGGCCTCGTAGATGCGGCCGATGAGGTACTGGGCGGGGCCGGCATGGTCCGAGAGAGGCCACACCTTGACGACGCGCCGAGCGGCCTTGAGGGCGGTCCGGTACTCCTTCTTGTCGAAGTACTCCTGGGCGGCCTGCAACTGGTCCTTGGCACGGTTGCGCTGCCATTTGCCAACCTCGCCCACGGGCTCGTAGGTCCAGCCCTCGCCGGGCCTGAAGATGATGGGGGCAGGGCAATAGAGTGCCCCGAGGACCAGGGCGGCGGCGAGGAGGAGGAGATGGAACGGGCGCTTCACGTGGGGCCGAGCCTATGGACACGCCCCGGCAAGTCAATGCGACGGGCCGGGACAAGGCGGTGGGGTTGGCGTCGTCCCGCGATGCGTCGAGGGAACCCTGCGCTACGCCAGTCCCTTCACGGGGGGGTTCCATGCGTTTTGGCCGAGCAGCGGGCTGGGCCGCCCCCCCTTGGAGCGCGAGGCCCTGCCCTGGAGATGGTCGGCGACCATCCTGTGGACGAGGTTCATCCCCGGGATGGCGGAATGGAAGCCGAGCTGGGCGATCAAGCGGTCCTTGAACTCGAACATCCCGAAGTCATCCGGGCACACGCAGACGACCTCATCCTCCGGGATGAACCCGCAGCGTGCCCCGAGGAAGGGCACGGTTCCGTCGCCCGTGAGGTTGCCGGGGTTGCCCTTGGACCAATCGTTGGTTGGGGCGCCGATGTTGAAGATGGGGCGGGAATCGCTGCCGGGTTGGAGGGTGACCTTGAGACGTGTCTCGCAACCCACGCCGACGATGCACAGCCACCTCCTTGAGTCCGGGAGCACAAGGTTGCCCAAGTCGTTCCGGTGTTCCCATGCTTGGTCGAGCATGGCGGTCAGGACTTGGACGGCCCGTTCGCTGGCGTTGTCCGGCACGGACGCGTGCCTCCTGATGAAGAGGGCTATCGTGTCGAGGATGCCTTGCTGCCATGTGTCGTGGAGGAAGATGTCACGCTCCACCCCATCCTCGGACACGACCGCGTTCGGATAGGAGGGCAGGAGGTGGTAGAGGGCCGGGGTGAGGCGTGCGGCCTCGCGTTCCCGGGAGCCCCCGGTCCCGATGCTGAATCCACCCACGCCGACGGCCGTCTTGGCGACGGCCTCGATCGAGCCTTGGAACGGCGAGGCCATGGTTGCGACCTTGTCCACCCGGTCCATGCCTTGCGTCCTCAGCAACCCGGCGATCACGAGCCCACCCATGGAATGACCCACGAGGCTGACCTTGCCATCCTGCGCCGAGTAGCCGTCGGCATGGTAGTGCTTCATGAGGGCGGTGCGGTCCACGACCTCGTCGATGAAGTCCGAAAGCAACTGCTGGGTCCTGGCCAAGGGTTGCCGCCAGTCGTATGCGAAAGGAAAGACGGGCACCGGCTCGTCGGGTGAAGGGCTGAGGTTGTGCCGCAGTTCCTCGATGATCTCCTCGTAGAACAGGGAGAAAACGCCGTCCTTGGCCACCCGTGCGGGCTCGATGACCTCGTATCGCAGGTTGTCCGGGTGCAGGGTGATGCGTTCGTAGGACTTGAGCGCGGCCTTGAGCACGGTCCACACCGGCTCGGGCGACACGGGGTACTCGTCGCGGAGGGCGCTGCCCATGATGCCGGGGACGAAGATGACCGGGGACGGAAGGTTCATGATCTGGATGAATCGAAGCCGTGTGGCTAGCTGCGCGACGCCGACATGGGGCGCCTCCTGCCATGGACAATCAAGTGACAAAGCGGCCTTGCAGGACCCTGCATTCCATGCCTCGGCAAAACCGCCTTGCAATGGAGGGGGTAGGGGGGAAGCATCCGCGCGCGATGAACGTGCGACGCATGGGGTTGGCGATGTTGGGTTGCTTGGCGCTTTGGGCGACGGGTTGTTCGACGACCTCGGTTTCGAACTTCACGCCTCGGACCATGCCGGCGGCGCCGACCCGGGTCTATAATTTCGAGGCGTCGTGGGACTCGATGAGGCGCGGGACCAATCCCGAAGACGTGAAGGCATGGGTGGACATGGACGGCCGCCTGTATCCCATGACCAAGGTGCCCGTGGCACGGAACCGCTGGGAGGCGGCCATTCCCGTGAGCGAGGGTCGGACCTACGTGCCTTACAAGTATCGTTTTGATTTCAAGTATCCCGGGGTCACTTCGAAGAGCGTCGAGAGCGTGTGGTCGCCGGAGTACCGGTTGGTGATCCCGGACGCCGCGTCGAAGTAGTCCGGCATGGGCCATGCCTCGCCCTTGATCGCGGTGGTCTTCAATCCGACGGCCCGCGGCGAGAGGGCGGCCTTGCTTCGGCGGCAGCTTGCCTTGGTCGCGAGGGATTCCTTGTGGCTACCGACCTCCGGCCCCGGTGATGCGGTCCGCCTTGCGCGTGAGGCCGGTGAGGCCGGGGCAGACGTGTTGGTGGCGGCGGGTGGTGACGGCACGGTGAACGAGGTGCTGAACGGGATCTGCGGGTTGCCGCCGGGGCGACGGCCCTCGCTGGGAGTGATCCCGATGGGGACGGTGAACGTGTTCGCCCGCGAGCTGGGGATATCATGCCGGGTTGACGAGGCATGGCAGACGGTCCTGGAGGGGAGGTGCCGCGTCATGGACGTCGCGGCCGCCGCGCATCGGGGCGGGGTTCGGCGGTTCGTCCAGCTTGCGGGCGCGGGCTTGGACGCGGAGGCGATCCGGCGGGTTCGATGGAGGCTGAAGAAGGTGGCGGGCCCGCTGGCATACCTGTGGGCGGGGCTCGGCACGGTGGCGCGGCGGTTGCCGCTGATCGAGCTGGAAGGAGGGCGTCATCGCATGAGCGCCGAGGTGGTCATGGTGGGCAATGGAAGGCTCTACGGCGGCGGATTCGCGGTTTTCCCGGACGCGGCCCCCGATGACGGCCTGCTGGACATCGCCGCGATGAGGAAGGCGAACCTCATCTCGTTGGCTCGCGCGGCGACGGCGGCGTGGCATGGGAGGAGCGCACGCCTCCCCGGGGTGCAGCATTTTCAGGCCGCGACCCTTGAGCTGCGAAGCGCGAGCACGGGTGCGCGGTTTCAGGTGGAGGGGGACGACGCGGGGGAACTGCCGGTTCGGTTGGATGTTGAGGCACGAGCGCTGCGAGTTCTCTCGGGGATGAGCAAGGGCGGCGCGGTTCGCGCGTGAGCAAGGTCCGCGGCAAACGTCGGGGCCCCTTCGTGTCGGGGCGCGGGACCTTGCAGGTGGCGGCCGTCATTTCCCCGTGCCGCATTGGGGCGTCAACGCCCGTAGGGCGACGGGACCAGCCACTGGGTGGCGATGACGTGCCCGGCGGTCGTCACAAGGCTCATGTCAAAGACGCGGTGGGTTTCGAGCGGGTTGAGGGTGAAGGAGTCGCAGGAGGCGCGGCACCCGGCCGAATCGGAGGCGATCAAGTGGTTGTCGGCCGTCCATGAGGAGGCCTGGCCGTCCGGCCGACGAGCGACGAGGAGGATGTTGCTCCACTCCCCGGGTGGCATCAGGCGCAAGCCGCCATGCGAGGCCGTTCGGATGACCGTCAGCTTGGGTTCCTTGCAGTCCGTTGAGAACGTCCATGCGCTGGGCCCGGTCCATGAAAACGAGTTGCGCGTGGAGCCTTCCCCCGGGGGGCGCGCGCGGGTGTTCCGGCCGTCGGCGAATGCAAAGCTGCCGGGGCCGGTAAGCAGGAGGGCATGGAGGCCCGCGTTCGTCCAGTCCGCGTTGCCTTGGAGGACGCGGAACTCGCCCGGGCCCGGCATCTCGATGCGGCCGATGGGAAAGAGTTCGTCCGGGGGAAACGGGTAGTCCGCGGTGGGCGATGCCGTGAGGCGGACCTTCCATGTGGGCTCGCAGATCGGCAAGCCAGCATGGCCCGAGTTGCCGGTGGGGTCCTCGAAGGTCCAGTGGGTGGAGAACCACGTGCCCGCCGGGTGACCCTCGCGGGCGATTTCGCCCTGAGGCATCCAGAAGGGCTGGTTGCTCGTCCCGAAGGAGCGCAGGCCGGCCAGGATGAACTGAAATCCCCTCACGACGTTGGTCCCCGGCAAGGAGTCGGCCTGCCATGTCGGGAAACGCTCGCCGCGCCGGGGATTTGGAATGTCGAACTCCGCTTGCCATGGGCCGATCGACGCGCGGAAGCGAAGCGTGTCGGTGCGCCATGGGAGCACCTTGAAAAGTGCAGCATGGCCGCCGCGCTCGTTGCTTCCAAACCCGATGCTCCCGGCCGCGTCGAACAGGAGTCCGTCCGGAGTCATCGCCTGAACCTTGAGGTCGAGGTTCAAGGACAGGTACTTGCCCGTGGCAGGGTCCCAGCGCGAGAGCCACAGGAGGTGTTTGCCCTCGTTGTCGGCCACGAGGCGGGGTGTGCGCGGCGGGCCCGTGAGCTCATGCCAGCGGGGCGGCAGCGCCTTCTTGATCACGGTCCACAGCTGGGGTTCGAGGAACAACGCGTGCCTTGGCCCGCTCGTGAAGCCCTCCACCGTGAGCTTCGTGCCGTCGGGCAGCGTGAGCGTGGGATGGGCTTCCCCGTGGCTGCGCCATCCGAGGCCGAGGACGGCGCCGAGCACGGCGACCACGGCAACGACCGCGAACAGGCGCCGTCGGTTCGAGCGTGTCATGGCATGGTTCACCGCGGGACGGTGAAAGGGCGGGGGGGGGAGTCCAACGCGAAGGGGCTTCAGGCCGGGGCGCGACGACGTTGAATCCACCGCGACGCTTGCTCGCGAAGGCTGCGACGATAGCGTCGGGAGCGCAGCATGTTGGCTGCGTTTACCTTGATTCCCTTCCGTCCACGACGGTTTCTTGTCTCGGCAGGAGCCACCTTTGAGCCCGTCGATGAGGTGCGTCGCTTGACGAACTTTTCCACCGGGAGGCTGGGCACGTTGCTGGCGAACCAGCTTGTGGCGGCGGGGCATGACGTGACCTTGATACGTTCCGAGACGGCGGTGGCACCCGCCCCGGTCCATGCCGTCCGGACGATGGGATTTTCAACGACGGGTGACTTGAGGCGGGCGTTCGAGGGGCTTGCGACGGTCGAGCCCGTGGTGGTGTTGCACGCGGCGGCGGTGGGCGACTACGGGTGCGGGGGCGTGCATGTGCGGAGCGAGGACGGGAGGATGGAACGGATGTCGGGCGGCAAGATTCCGACGCGAGCGGGGGAGGTGTGGCTCAGGCTGGTGCCTGCCCCGAAGATCTTGCCGATGTTGCG
>CAIYFP010000480.1 GCA_903925515.1 uncultured Verrucomicrobiota bacterium | reverse complement strand
CCCGTCGTCCTCGCCAACCCCCAGGAATCCGTCGCCCTCGAAGATCCCCAAGCCATCACCGACGACATCATCCGCCGCTCCCGCTTCCGCAAGGAGCTCAAGCCCGACGAATTCCAACGCCCCGTCATCGAGCCCATCCTCCCGCCCGACCTCGCCCCCACCAACGGCGCCCCTTCCCTCCGCCGAAAGCCCCTGCCCAAGCCCGCCCCCAACGGCTCCCGCTAGTCAGGACGCCGTGATTGGCAAATGGCCCCATCAAGAGGTGACGCGGCGAAGTCGATGCCGAACCCCATCGGATAGCCTCGACTCCTGAATCCAGCGCCGTTCCAACGGCCGTCATCTCTCATGAAGACAATCGGGACAATCATGGCAGCCACCATGGCGCTCAGGCGCCTCCTCCTCCCTTGCGTCCACTCCACCTCCACTCGCCATTCCCCATTCCCCATTCCCGTCCTCCTCCTCCTCGCCTCCTGCGCCACCGCACCCTCTTCCTCCAGCATCTCCCAAATCCACCTCTTCGGCCTCCCCATCGCCCTTGACCTCGATCCACGCCCCGGGCCCGATGGCATCTCCGTCCGGGTGTTCGCCTCCGCCCCGGACAAGGCCCGCGGCATCCCCATCCGCTCCGGCACCCTCGAAATCCTCGCCTTCGACGGCCCCCTGCCCCCCGGCAAGCCCCTTCCCCCTCAACCCATGGCCACATGGTCCTTCACCCCGGATCAACTCAAGCCCCTGGCCTCCACCTCCAGCCTCGGCACCGGCTACCAGTTCACCCTCGCATGGCCCGCCAAGCCCCCCGCCCGCTCCCACGTCACCGTCGTCGCCCGCTACGCCGCTCCACATCTCCCCATCCCCGCCCTCTCAGGCTCCGCCACCATCGCCCTCCGCCCCCGCTGATCACTTCCCCCCCGCCCCCCCGCCCCCTCGTCCACTCAGTCCACTCAGTCCACTCAGTCCACTCGGTCCACTCGGTCCACCCAGTCCACCCCATCCACCCCGTAAGAATCAATCGGGTCACATCCAATCGGCCGTCATGGCACCAACCACGGTGCGCCTCCGTGCCCTACGCATGGAACCCTGCCGTCAACCGTGGCCAATCCGGCCAAAGCATCCTCCGCAAGCGTCATGGTCGGCGCAGCAGGGCAGGGCCGTTGGCTCACATCTCGGCATCTCCACGTCGTCGCGGACCTCCTCCTCTTGAAGGAGCCGGAGCCAGATGTCGTGGAGCAGGCGGAACTCGTCGGTCCATCCGCAAGCTTCCAGAGCAAATGTCAAAGCTTTGGATGTGACCCCATTGCCTCCGGCGGGGTTTTCAGGCTTCAAGCTTGGCCCCCGACCGAAGATCCAGGCGCTCCCGGATCGCCGCAGCCAGCGCGACGACGGAGGCGGGCTTCGGCAAATACAAGATGCCCTCGGGCCCGGCGGCGGATGCGTCGGGATTGTACCCGCTGGAAATGATGACCGGGAGGCCGGGGTCGTCCTTGCGAAGACGCCCCGCAAGTTGCCTGCCCGTCATCCCGCCCGGCATCACCATGTCGGCAAGGAGCAGGTCCGCGCGTTGCCGCTTCCATGCCCGGATGGCTTCGGGTCCCGTGCCGGCCTTGAGGACGCGATAGCCCAGCGATTCAAGGTATTCCCCCAGGAATTGGCGGAGCGAGTCGCTGTCATCGACGAGCAGCAACGTCTCGTGCCCACGCAAGACGGGCGACGGCGCCCGGGACGGCGCCCGGGACGCACGGTGCGAGCCGTCCACCAAGGCGGGCAAGCAGATGCGAAACGTGCTGCCCCGGCCCGGGCTGGAATCGACGTCCACCCAGCCGTGATGCTGGGCTGCGGTGTCACGCACCATCGGAAGGCCAAGCCCGGTCCCCACGCCCACCTTCTTGGTCGTGAAGAACGGCTCGAAAATGTGCACGAGATCGCCCGCCCCGATGCCGCATCCATGGTCCGTGACGGCGATGCCGACGAACCGCCCCGGTCGGCGGTCCGGATGCTTCCGGGCAGCCTGCGCATCCAAGGCGAAGCTCGAGGTCGCGATGGAAATCCGTCCGCCCTTCGGCATGGCATCCCGTGCGTTGAGCACAAGGTTCAGGATCGCCTGCTGGAGAAGGCCAAGGTCGGCCTCGACCCGCATCAATCCGGGCGCCTCGTCGAACGTGATGGCAAAGGTCTCCCCAATGGTCTTGCGAAGAAACGCAAGGAGGTCGCGCACCACGTCGTTGGCGTCGATGCATTGGATGTCGAGGGGCGCTGGACGGCCAAACAAAAGAAGCCGCCGAACGACGCTCGAAGCCCGCTCGACGCACCCGCCGACACGGTCCGTCCACCGCTGGACCTCGGGGGTCGGAGCCAGGACGCCGGAGGTCTGAGCAAGGCAGGCAAGGATCGACGCCAGCTCGTTGTTGATTTCGTGCGCCACCCCGGCGGCCAAGCGGCCAATGGCATGGATCCGACGGGCTTGGTTGAGCTCGAACTCGACCTCCGCCAAGCGGTCACGCTCGGTGGTCTCGACCAAAATGGCCCGGCATTCCCTGCCGTCCTCCGAGGCAATGCCTTCCATCTGGACCGTCATCCTCCTGCCGCGGCGCACGGCAAGGCGGAGCGGCACGGCCGGCTGGGCTTGACCCGAGAACACCCCTTGCAGGAACCGTTCGCAGGCCGCGACGTCCCCGGGGTGGATCAGGGTCCGAAGGCGCACCCGGCGATGGCGCACATCAAGGCCGAGGAGCCGCGTGGCGGCTCGATTGGATTGGGTGATCACGCCCTCGGGGGTGATCGTGAGGTACGCCACCGGCGCGAGTTGATAGAGCTCCGTGTACCGCGCAACGGCCTCCTCCGCCGCGGCCCTCGACCGGGCAAGCTCGGCGTTCTGGACCTCAAGCTCGACCTGGTGGACGCGAAGCTGGTGAAGCAGCCGAAGGTCGTCGGCCGGTGCGGCCCGCGGCTTACGACCCCGGCGGGACGACGGAAGGTCCTTGGCCACGCGTTGCCGGGCAGACGTGGGCTTCATCGGCGTGTGCCCCGTTTTCCCGGGGACTTCAGCTCGGCTCCGGGGATGGGTTTCGCGTCCTCCTGCACGCCACGCAGAAGGGCTTGGGCGACCTTTTCGAGGACCTTTTGGGGGGGCTCGCCATGGACGACGTCGCGCCCTCCATCCGGGCTGAGTTGCAACAGGTTGAAGACCTCGCGCAATCGCTCTTGGCCACGCCTCGATGCCGTCACGTCGAGGAAGGTGATCACGACGCCGTCAATGCGGTTGTCGAGGGTGCGATAGGGCATGACGCGGACGTTGAACCACCGGCCATCCCGGGATGGAACCTGCCGTTCGACATGGATCAAGGAATGGAGGACGTCCTGGATGTCGGAGGCAAAGTTTGGATAGTCGAGGTTGCTGACGATGTCGGTGATGGTCCGCCCGGCGTCGCCGGGGATAAGGTTGATGAGGCTGGACGTCTGGGTGGTATAGCGGCGGACGCGGAGCTGGTCGTCGAGGAACAGGGTGGCGATGCCGGTGCTGTTGAGGAGGTTCTTCATGTCGTCGCTCGTGCGCGACAACTCATCGAGCTTGGCTTGCAGCTCGTGGTTCACCGTTTGCAGCTCCTCGTTCATGGACTGCATTTCCTCCTTGGACGTGGTCAGTTCCTCGTTGGCGCTCTGCAACTCCTCGTTGGTGGAACGCAACTCCTCCTGCGAGATCTGCATCTCCTCGCGCAGGCTGTTGAGCTCCTGCCGGCACCGCTCGAGCTCGCGTGACAACGCCGCGGCCCCGGACGACTTGGCCCGGGCGGGCCAGTGCTTGATCCTCGCGACCGATCCGGGCCCGGGCTCCCGGAACACCGTGAGGACCATCCCCCGCAACGCCTCGGGCTCGCCCAGGATCTCCACGACCAAGTCCACGCGATGCTGGTGTCCGTCCGGCCCGAAGTGCACGCCGTCCAACGCCACCGGAGCCTTCGTCCGGCTGGCCTTCGCAAACGCCGTGGCCAAGGCCGACCCAAGTCCTTCCCGCGCCATGGCAAACAAATTGAGGCTCGCCTTGCCCACGGCCGGCTCGAGGTATCGCCCCGTCTTGCCTCCCACGTACAGGATGTCGCCCTTCACATTCGACAGGATGGCCGGGGGAGCAAGGCGATGGATCAGCAACTGCTCGACGCCCGCCTGAAAATGGGCGCCACCAAACGGGGCCTGCCCTTGGACCATTTCCATCGCCACGGGTGGCGGCCGGTGGGACGTCGCGATCGGGGGCAGTCCCACCGCTCCATCCCGCAGGCCCGACTCCAGCCTTCGGTAAATCCGGCAATTGCCCGCCACGGCGGCGAACATCCCGTCCGCCGCCCCGACCGTCTCCGCTCCGCCCAACACAAGGATGCCTCCCGGCTTCAAGGCGTAATGGAACAACCCGATCACCATCCGCTGCAACTCGGGCTCGAGATAGATCAGCAGGTTCCGACAAAGGATGATGTCCAGCTTCGTAAACGGCGGGTCCAGAACGAGGTTCTGCTGCGCAAACACCACCGTCGATCGAACGTCCTTGCTCACCCGATAGCCCCGGTCCTCCTGCGTGAAGAACCGCCGCAGCCTCGCCTCGCTTACGTCCGCCGAAATGTTCGATGGATAGACCCCGCCCCGCGCCGTCTCGATCGCCTCCCGGTCGATGTCCGTGGCAAACAGTTGCAGCGTCTGGGCCGAGGTGGTCCGCCGGTCCCCTGCCACCTCGCGGAACACCATCGCCAGCGAATAGGCCTCCTCCCCCGTGGAACACCCGGCCGACCAACCCCGAAGGACGGAACCCCTCGGACGCGAAGCAAGGAGGGCTGGCAGGACCTTGTTCTTCAACCGAGCCCAGACGGCGGCATCGCGGAAGAAGCTGGTGACGCCGATCAACAGCTCCTTGAAAAGCAAGTCCAACTCCCTCGGGTTGCCGCGCAGGAAGCGGACGTACTCGTGGATGCCCCTCAGCTTGTGCAGGCTCAACCGCCGCTGGATGCGCCGGTGAAGCGTGCTTTTCTTGTATTGTCCAAAGTCATGGCTCGTCCGGGCCCGAAGGAGGATCAACACCTTGTCCAATTGCCTCCGGTCATGCCCAGCCACCGCCGACCCGTCGCCCGCCTCCCCTCGATGCACGCTTTGCAAATAGGCGAGGATCTCGGACACCATGTCCCCCGGCGCGGCCACGATGTCCGCAAGGCCCGCGTCGATCGCCGATCGCGGCATGCCATCAAACTTCGCCGTCACGGGCTCCTGCACCACGCACGTGCCGCCTTCCTCCTTGATCGCCCTCAACCCCAGCACGCCGTCCGAACCCATGCCGGACAGGATGATGCCAATGGCCTCAGACCCCCTGTCCTCGGCCAGCGAACGCAGGAAATGATCCACCGTGAGGCGTCCACCATGGGCATCCTTTGGCTCCTCGAGGTGGAACACGCCGTCCTCAATCGACAGGTGACGGCTCGGCGGTATGACATGCACATGCCCGGGCTTGGCTCGCGTCCCATCTTGGATTTCCTCGACGGTCAGGCTGGTCGCGCGTCCCAGCAACTCCACGAGCAAGCCCTTCCGCGCCGGGTCGAGGTGCTGCACGACCACAAACGACAACGGGCAATCGCCGGAGACCGGCCGTAGGAGCGCCTCCAAGGCCTCCAATCCGCCTGCGGATGTTCCCACGCCCACCACGACAGGCATGCCACCCACGCCGAGGATGGACGGAGACTTTGCAGCAAGAGGCTTTCTTCGAGGGCTCGTCACGGGTCACGCCGGATGCATTTCATCCAGCCTCCAATTGCATGGTGCTCCTCGGGCCAAGTCCGCATCAATGCAATTCCCGCAACCGTCCCTCGCGAAACGCGCCTTGGAAAGAAAGGCCCTCTCACAACGCAGGCAAAGTGGCTGCGGCATCCTGCCGCTGAATCCACCCATGCCAGACCCGCCACATGCCTGCCGCCTCGCCGCCGGGCCATGCCAACGAGCCCATATCACCGCGGCTCGCGGCCCAAAACGCAGGCCGCGTGCCTTCTCGGAGCTCAATGCACCTTCACCCGGAAAAACCGCCGGTCCTCCCCTGCCGTCCCGGGCCCCACTCGCACCCGCACCGGCTTCACGTCGTCCGCCATGTACCGGTCCCGCTCCGGCGTGTTCGCAGCCTCCCCGGCCACCCCAAACTTCACCGCCCTCCATCCCGTCATGTCCGCCGACGCCTCCACCGTGTACGTCCGCCCGCGCAACCCAAGGAACTCCAGCTCCGATCGCCCCTCCTGCACCCCCTTCGCCGTCACCACAAACCCATCGCCCGGATCAAACGCATACGTCCCTGCCAGGTACTCGTTCAAGTTGCTGATCCCATCCCCGTCATCGTCCGCATGGGGCTTCACGTCCCCGATCGTTCCCCCACGCCCCGACGCCGCCATCAACGTTCGCTCCCACGCGTCCGGCATCCCGTCGCCGTCGGCGTCCTCCCCCAACGTCAGGTCCACCCGTGCCGTCTTGCCCGGCTCCGCCACCAACCCGTTCACCCCGCTCATCTCGATCGGCAGGTACGTCACGTTCCCCACCCGCACCTTCAGCCGGAACGCCACCGCCGGGAACATCGCCGACGGCTTGTACCTCGAACTGGTGACCCCGCTGTCCATGGGGGCGAGGATCTCGTAGTTGCCGTCCAGGTCGGTCGTCGTGCGGATGGCGGCTGTCACCGGCGCCCCGCCGGGCGTTTCCAGCACCACGGTTGCCTTCGGCAGGTTCAAGGGGTTGCCCTGCTCGTCCCGCACCGTCCCGTGCAACGTCTGGTGGGGCGCGGGCGGGAAGGCGAGCAAGGCGGCCACCGGAGCAAGCACACACCATGCAATGCCCACGCCAAGGAGGAGGTCGGCGGCAAGGAAGGCCCGGGAACCTAGGAACGATTCGTCTTTCATGTTGGGGTAAGGATTGGAGCCAGCGCCTAGTTGCCCGAGTAGGAATACGTCACGAAGTGGAGCTTGATGTCCTTCACCGTCTGGCGGAACCGGTCCAGGCCCTCCTTCGGGTTG
>CAIYFP010000479.1 GCA_903925515.1 uncultured Verrucomicrobiota bacterium | reverse complement strand
CAACCACCGGCTACCTGCTGCGAAACCTTCGGTTTCGCGCAAGGGATCCCATGCGGTCCGTGCTTCAGGGGGGCCAAGGCGTCATTCCCCTGCATGGGGAAGCCCGGGCTTTTTGGAGAGGGTGAACGGATGGGGTCCTTGGGATCCATCCGTTGGCCACTCCATTCGCGTCCATGGCCGGAGCCGTGAGCCGAAAAACTTCTTACGTGGGGATTCAGGGGCACGCGCCATCGCTTGCGGAAGCCGTCCCCGAAGGTGTATCCCGGTCGCCATGAGCTTCCTGCGCCTTCTCCCGTTGCTGCCGCTTCTCGCATGTGCGCTGGCACGGGCCGAGGTTTACGTCTCCACCGCCACCCCCTCATGGACCGCCCTCAACGCGGCCGGCAAGGGCGTTGCCCACGTGGACATTCGTCTCCGGCCCGGGACCACCCCGGCCAACGCCTCGTTCGTGGTCGAAACCATCCCCGCCTCCGGCAGGTTCACCCTTTCCGCCCCGCGCCTGACGCTCTCCCGCGCCGGGTCCGCCCGGTTGACGGTGACGTCCCTCGGCGAGAGCGCGGTCAAGGTGATCCTCCGAGAAGTCACCTCGGGAGGCCAAACGCTCTCCGCCGAGCTCAACTTCCATGGGCCCTTGGCGATCAAGCCCACCGCGGTCGTCTCCAACACCGCACCCTTCGACCTCGGCATCTCCGGCGGGGTCCCACCCTACACGCTGAAGGCGACGCCCGCCGACATCCTGGGGTTCCGTCCCGATGGCACGGCGGCGGCGCATGGGAGCAAGGCGGGCATGGTTGTCGTGACCGTGACGGACGCGAGGCGCAAGACAGCGAGGGGCGAGGTGCTCGTGCGGCTTCCCGCGAGCCCCTCGCTCCAAGCGTCCAACTGGCTGGTTCGTTCGACCGTCGCCATCATCCGGCCCGTCAACCTCACGAATGCCCCCGGCTGGTTCCTGGACTTCCCGACCGTGGCCTCCGGTCGAAACGTGGGTTATGTCATGGAGGCCATGCCCTTCAGGTACCTCGCCGGCAGCGCGCTGGAGGCACGCTTCACCCTCGTGACCGAGGGACCCGTCGTCTTCGACCACCGTACCGCGCCCAACAACACCTCGGACTTTCCCGCCCACGTCCGGTTCCTGCTCCAGAATGGCCCCATCTCGCTCGATGCCCACGGGCGGTGGTGGTCCAACCCCATTGCGGTCAAGCTGCAACCGGGCTCCTTCACCCTCCGCGTCCCCTTGGATCCCGGCCAATGGTCCAACGTGTGGGGGCAGGTGGGCGACCTCGACGACTCCACCCGCGCGGGCTTTGCCCATGTGCTCGCCAACATCTCGGAGATGGGCTTCACCTTTGGCGGGGGGTTCTTCTTCGGCCACGGCGTCCGCGTCTCGGGCGGGTCCGCGCGGTTCATCCTGACCGGCTTCGACGTCCTGCCGTAGGGGCCTGGCACGGGCTCGTGCCGCACATGTCTCGCCTCGTCATCGCCCTGAGGGACGCCCTACGCGGCCCCTGCCAACTCTCCCCCGGCACGCCCCTCGTCGTCGCCGTGTCCGGCGGGGCCGACTCGATGGCCCTGCTCCACGGGCTTGCTCGCCTGCCACCCCGGCACCGTCATCCCCTCGTGGTGGCCCATCTTGACCACCAACTTCGGGGCGACGCCTCCCGCGAGGACGCCGGCTTCGTGCGCGACTGGTCGGCGCGGCTCGGGTTGGCGTGCCACTCCGAGTCCATCCCGGTTCGCGACGCCGCCGACCGGTCGCGCGAGGGCCTTGAGACGACCGCGCGGACCCTCCGTCACCACTTCCTTGCCCGCGTCGCGGCCCGCCATGGGGTCCGGCATGTCGCGATGGCCCATCACGCCCGCGACCAGGCGGAGTTGTTTTTCCTCCGCCTTCTCCGCGGCTCCAGCCCGGAGGGACTCGCCGGCATGGCCCATGCGTCCCCCTCGCCCGCCGAGCCCTCCATCACCTTGGTCCGGCCCCTCCTCGACCAAACACCCGGGGACCTCCGCGAATGGCTTGCTCGTCAGCGCCTCCCATGGCGCGAGGACGCCTCCAACTCCGACCCCTCCATTCCCCGGAACGCCATCCGCCACAACCTTCTACCCGTCCTCGAACGGCTCGCGGGCCCTGCATTCGTCCGCTCCATCGTCCGGACCATGGAGGTGCTCCGGTCGGAATCGGGATTCCTCGACGAGGAACTGGCCCGGCGAACCCCCTCGCCGCAAGGCATGGCCGACCTGCCGTTGCCTCCCGCCCTCCAGCGCCGCCTCGTCGTCCGGAACCTCCTTGCCCTCGGGCACGAGCCATCCCATGAGCTTGTCCAACACCTTGCGAGCCGTCCCCACAAGCCACGACACCTTCCCGGGGGCAGGGCCGTCGCCTCGTCCCCCGCCGCATCCATCCATCCCCTGCCCCCTGCGCCCGAACCCGTCCCGGCGCCGCCCCCGGTCACCTTGCGGCTCAAGGGACTTCGCGGCTCGCGGCTCGTCGCCCATGCTCGCATCTCATGGAGCATCACGCGGGGCCGCCCCCGGTTCCCGAGGAAGCCGTCCCGGGCTTCCCCCGACGTCGCGTGGTTCGACGCCGCCGCCGTGGGACGCACGATCACGCTTCGTTCGTGGCAACCCGGCGACCGGTTCCATCCCTTGGGCGCGCCAGGGTCCAGCAAGGTGGGCGACTTGTTCACGAACCGCCGCGTTCCTCGCGCGGAACGCCCGCATCGCCTCGTCGCCACCACCGCCGACGGCACCCTTTGCTGGGTCCATGGGTGGCCCTGCGGCCATGCCTTCCGAATCACACCCACCACACGCCGTTACCTTCGCCTCCGCGTCGCGCCGGCCACGCACGTCGGACGCCTGCGGGCCTGACACCATGGTGTGGGCATGGGGCGCCTTGCCCGGGACCCCACGAGCGATGTCTCCCGGGCAACGCCGTTCGCCGGTTCCATGAAGGGGCAGCGCGCGGGTTGAGACCGCCGCCATGCGCGTGGCTCCCGGGGCGGAGGTTCCAGCAAGCACGACCGATCCAACCGGATCGAGCCGGCCTAGCCCTTGAACCGTCGTCCAACCAAGACGGCGTTGTGGCCGCCGAAGCCGAAGGAGTTCTTCACGAACACGTCGATCCGCCGTTCCTGTGGCGTGTTGGGCACGCAGTTCAACGGGCACGCCGGGTCCACGTTGTCCAGGTTGATCGTCGGCGGGGCGACATTGGCTTCGAGCGCCTTGCAACACAGGACGGTTTCCATCCCGCCGGCGGCCCCCAGCATGTGCCCCGTGGAACCCTTGGTCGAGCTCACCGCAAGCCGGAGCGCGTGCTCGCCGAACACGCGCCGGATGGCTTGGACCTCGCACATGTCGCCGGCAGGCGTGGAGGTGGCATGCGCGTTGATGTAGTCCACGGCGTCGGGCGCCACCCCGGCATGACGCAACGCCATCTGGATGGCACGGGCGGCGCCGGCCCCCTCGGGGTCGGGAGATGTCATGTGGTTCGCGTCGCACGTGTTGCCGTAGCCCGCCAGCTCGCAGTAGATGCGGGCGCCGCGTGCCAACGCGTGCGAAAGCTCCTCCAACACCAGCACCGCCGCCCCCTCGCCCATGACGAAGCCGTCGCGGTCCCGGTCAAACGGCCGGCTGGCCCTCGTGGGCTCGTCGTTGCGCGTGCTCATCGCCCTCATCGCGGCGAAGCCGCTGATTCCAAGGGGAACGATCGTGGCCTCGGTGCCGCCGGCGAACATGACCGAGGCATCGCCACGCTTGATCGTCGCCCACGCCTCGCCAATCGCGTGCGTTCCCGTCGCACAGGCCGAACACGTGGCGAAATTGGGACCGCGTAGCTTGTGATACAGGGCGAACAACCCGGACGCCATGTTGAGGATCAACATCGGGATCATGAACGGCGAGACGCGCCCCGGGCCTCGCCCCAGCAAGACCTTGTGCTGCGCCTCGGTCGTTTCCAGCCCGCCGATGCCAGACCCGAGGTAAACGCCGATCTCGTCGAGATCCTCCCTCGACAGGTCCAGGCCCGAGTCCTGCAAGGCCCTCCAGCCCGCATACACCCCGAAATGGGTGAACCGGTCCGTCCGGCGAACCTCCTTCGCGTTGGGAAACGCCACGACGGGGTCGAAGTCCCTCACCTCGGCCGCGATCCGGCAGTCGTAGCCGGAAACGTCAAAACGCTCGATCGGGCCAATGCCGCACCGGCCCGCAAGGATGTGGCTCCAGACCGTCGCCGCATCGTTGCCAAGGGACGAAACACATCCGAGGCCCGTTACGACCACCCTGCGGTCAGCCCAGTTTTGGCCCATGGGATCTAGGGGGAAGGAAGGGGGTGAAAGCAAAGGGGCAGCCGCGAACCATGGCTGCCCCTTCCGTGAACCTTGCCTACTTCGCCGTGCGATCCTGGACGTACTGCACGACGTCTCCCACGGTCCTCAGCTTCTCGGCGTCGGCGTCCGGGATCTCGATCCCAAACTCTTCCTCAAGGGCCATGACCAACTCGACGGCATCCAGCGAATCGCCCCCGAGATCCTCCTGCAACGCCGATGACGCCGTGACGGCGTCGGGCTTCTCGACCTCGAGGTTCTTGATGATCAGATCCCTAACCCTGTCCGCGATGGAATTCGTGTCAGCCATGATGCTTTCGCTCGTTAAGTACCGCCGCTGTCTAGGGATGCCAAACGCCACCGTCAAGCCCGCTTTCCAGGGCGCCCGGATTTCCTTCCTTACATCACCATGCCGCCGTCCACCACCAGCACCTGCCCCGTCACGTATCGGCCACCCGGCCCCCCAAGGTACAGGACGGCCTCCGCCACGTCCTCCGCCCTCCCGAACCCTCCCAGCGGTATCCTCGCCAGCAAGGCCTGGCGCACGTCCTCCTTCAACACCGAGGTCATGTCCGTCTCGATGAACCCCGGCGCGATGGCGTTGCACGTCACGCCGCGCGGCCCCAGCTCGCGCGCCACCGACTTCGTGAACCCGATCAGCCCCGCCTTGCTCGCCGCATAGTTGCTCTGCCCCGCGTTGCCCGTCAGCCCGATGACCGAGGCAATGTTGATGATGCGCCCCGAACGTTGCCTCGCGAAGGCCCGCGTGAAGCCCTTCGTCACCAGAAACGCCCCGCGGAGATTCGTCCCCAGCACCGCGTCCCAGTCCGCCTCGCTCATGCGCATCAGCAAGCCATCGCGCGTCACCCCGGCGTTGTTCACCAGCACGTCCACCCGACCCGCCTCAGCAAGGATCCCGTCGCACGCCGCCGCCACCTGCCCCGCGTCCGCCACGTCCACCGCCCTCGACCATGCCCTCCGGCCCACCGCGCGAATCTCCCCCGCCACCCTCTCCGAGTTCTCCGCCGTCCGCGAAACGCAAACCACGTCCGCCCCGGCCGCCGCCAGCCGCAGCGCAACCGCCCGTCCAATCCCACGCCCCGCCCCCGTCACCACCGCCACGTGTCCCGCAAGTTCGTTCATGCCGGGCGATTGGGTGGACCCCGGGGACCTCTGTCAAACGATGAAACCTTCGACGCACGCACGCCTGTCCCGGCCCGCGACACAACCTCCCGCTCCCCATCCCGGATCCCCGCGCAAGGATCGGGGGGCTGCTTCGATCCACAGCCCGGGGCGCTGGCGCTGGCACTGGCGCTGGCCTCGTGCCAACACGGGGTCGAGGCGGACGGGCATCCTTGAGACCCCATTCCTCGCGTCATGGCGTCAGCGCCTGTGGACTGCCCCGCCGCATGCATCTCGGAATCCGTGCATGAGACGTCCCCGGTTTTCCTCACGCCAAGATCAGGGCCAAGGCGGGCCTTGGTTGATTGGGCCAGTGAAACCTGGCCGGTCGGCCAACCGGCGGTTTCCTTGGTAGACGCCAAGGGGACCCGTCGTCTCCACCCTCCGTCGGCGCAGCGTGACGCAAAACCAGGCGCTCCAGGACGGCTTGCGCGGGGTTCCGGGGCCCCATCCGAGTCGTTGCCGTCAGGCCACCATTGCGGCACGATAACCCCGGGCATGCTGTCCACGCTACGAATACGCAACCTCGCCTTGGTGCCCGACCTCGTCCTCGACTTGCACCCGGGGCTCAATGTCATCACCGGCGAAACCGGCGCGGGCAAGTCCGTCATCCTCGGCGCCATCCAGCTGGCCATCGGCCAACGTGCCGACCGAAGCGCCATCCGCGCGGGCGCCGACCTCCTCTCCGTCGAGGCCGTCTTCATGAGCCACGGACTCCAGGACTCCATGGACGGTTTCCTCGCCGACGCCGGCATCGACCCATGCGAGGGCGGCATGCTCGTCGTTCGCCGCTCCGTGTCGTCGTCCGGGGTCAACCGCCAGTTCATCAACGGGTCGCCCACGACCCTCGCCACCCTGTCCACGATCGGCGAATGGCTCGTCGATCTCCACGGGCCGCACGACCACCAGTCCCTCCTCCAGCCCGCCAAGCAGCTGGCCATCCTCGACGCCTTCGGTGGCCTCCGTCCCGTCCGCGAGGCCTTCGCGCACGCCGTCCGGCGCCGCGATACCCTCCGGCACGAGCTTGCGGCCCTCGTCGCCGACCCCTCCGAGGCGGAGAGGCAACGCGACCTCCTCCGGCACCAAGTCCGCGAAATCGAGGCCGCACGCCTCCAGCCCGGCGAGGAGGAAAGCCTCGTCCTCGAGCACTCGCGATCCGCCAACGCGGCACGACTCCTCGAGCTCTCACGGGCCGTCGAGTCCGCGCTTTCCGGGGACGACGATTCCCTGTCCCAACGCATGGCCGTCCTCGCCCGCACGCTCCACGACATGGCAAGGCTCGACCCGTCCATCGCAGGGGCGACCGCCCTCCACCAGCAGGCATCCGGCCTCCTCCTCGACCTGCAAGACCTCGTGGAACGCCATGCCCGCAGCATCAACCTCGACCCCGAACGTCTGGCTGCCCTCTCCGAGCGCCTCAACCTCGTCCAGTCCCTCCGTCGCAAGTACGGCAACACCGTCGAGGACATCCTCGCGTTCGCCGAGATCGCAAGGGCCCAGCTCGCGGCGCTCGAGCACCGCGACGAGACGGCTTCCGCCTTGCATGCCGACATCGAGGCCGCCATGCGAGACATCGCCGACCTCGGGGCCCGCCTTCGCGCCGAGCGCCAGTCCGTGGCGCCAAGGCTTGCTTCCGCCGCCAACCACGAGCTCGCGGCCCTCGGGTTCCGGCAGTCCGACCTCCTTGTTTCCCTGCTCCCCGCCGCCGGCCATGACCATCCCTCCACCGCGGGTCCCACCGGGCTCGACGATTGCGACTTCCTCTTCTCGCCCAACCCGGGCGAGCCCCGGAAACCCCTTCGCGCCATCGCTTCCAGCGGCGAGCTCGCCCGTGTCATGCTCGCCCTGAAGACCGTCCTGGCCGCCCAAGACACCGTGCCGGTCCTCGTCTTCGACGAGGTCGATGCCAACGTCGGCGGCGAAACCGCCCATGCCGTGGGACAAAAGCTCCGCCAAATCGCCGCCAACCACCAGGTCCTCTGCATCTCCCATCTCGCACCCGTCGCCGCCCATGCCCATGCCCACTACTCCGTCACCAAGGTGGTGCATGAAGGCCGCACCGAGTCGCGCATCCAACTCCTCGATGATGACGGCCGAGCCGTGGAGCTAGGACGGATGCTCGGGGGCGGGCAAGCCGCGACCCGCCATGCCAAGGACCTCCTCGCGGACGCCCGCACTCGTTCCACGACCGCCTGACCGCCTCCTCCCGGTTCCCCCTCGCTCGCATGGAGCCGGGGCCTTGGCCAGAACCGGTGAACGACTCCCGTGAACCGGCACGGAACGATCCAACCTGAAGCCACCGTGGGCGTGGGGATCAGTCCAACCCACGGGCGGAGCCCGGGGCTTGGCCCATGCTGGAGGCCGCGTGCCCTCACGCGGCGGCAAGGATGCCGCACCCCCCAAGCGCCGGGGGCAGACTGGAAGCGCCATCCTGCCGCAGGCCAAAGCCAAAACGGCTCGGCCACGTTTCCGCCGCGTCAGGGACCGCGGCCCACAACCTGGACCAGCCCATTCCAACCTCACCTGCGGGGTAAGGTCTCGGAGGGATCCCACAGGACCTCGTTGCCTTGATGGGACGGCCGCTTCCTTGCCTTGAAGCCCTCCTTGACCGCCGTTTTTGGGTTCAATCGGGTCGGCTGTGCTTGCTCGCTCTGCTTCCGCAAATCCCTCGTCGTTTGCTCGTTTCGGACCTCGTACCGGACCACGCCTCGCTCACCCAAATCCTCGCGTAAGGAGTACGGAAGCTCTCGATCCCCAAGCAGGTGAGTGGCGGCAGGCGGCGTGCCAACACGCGATGGT
>CAIYFP010000478.1 GCA_903925515.1 uncultured Verrucomicrobiota bacterium | reverse complement strand
GCCCCACGGCCTACAAGGGTGACTTCGCCGGGGTCCCGCAACGAATCCGCATCGACCGGCACGGCGTCATTGAGGTCGAGATGCAGCCGGGGGAGTGGCGAGCGTTTCACGCGCTCCCTAAGGGCGAGCGGGCTTGGCTTGTGGCGACGTCATGGGACGATCGAGGCGTTGGCGAGCTCTTGGGTCGCTGGGACTCCAACATCACGCGCATTGAGGAGATGCGGTGGAAGGTGGACGGCGTGAAGCTCGCGGACCCGAAGGGGGACGGGTTGCGTACCGCGCTCAAGGACCTGCTGCACGCGACCGAGCCCATGGTGGCAGAGAAACCCGCCACGCCACGCGACTTGGTTGAGCTCAACGAGGCGCGGAAGCGGGCGATCAGGGCGTTGGAGGGCGAGCCGTGACCCGCCGCGAGGCCACCGAGACCGCGAGGCTCGCCCGCGAGGGTTACCAACGGTTTCTGGCCCGACGCGGGGAAAGGCCACGGGCATGGAACGGCAAGCCTAGGAAGCCCCAAGGCGCGTCCGGGGCGCGTGGGGAGGGTAAGGATAGCCCCCGGCCCACCAAAGCGCGTCCTGAGGCCAACCAAGGCCCAAGGCGGGCCGAGCCCGGGGGCGTCATATGGCGCGGTGGGGAGCGTAATAGGACGGCGGGGCAAGGAATCTCTTTGGGAGGTCGGTTGGCGTCACCTACGGACACGCCTTCCCAAATCCAACACAAACCTTGAAATCCGACGGAAACACCCGAAAACCCGCGAAAACCAATGGGAATCCGCGAAAGCCCACCGCGCCGAACCGCGCCTCATGGCCCGAGCAATGCGCGAGCATGGCCCAAGCCGCCGCCGTGATGGGCGTGCCCAAGGGCGTTCTGAAACGCGCCAAGGCTCAAGGTGCACCCGGATTCCACGCGTCCAACCGGGTCAACCCGCGACAGGTGGCCGCGTGGTTGGACGGCCAAGCCTCCGCGTCACCCGCCCCCGCTACAGTCCCAGGAGCCGAGGCCAAGCCCCGCACCCTAGGCGAGGAGATTGCCGAGCTGTCCGGGATGCTCGCCCAAGTGGACGCGCTCGCCCGAGACGCGTTCGCCCGAGGGGACGTGACCACGGGCCTGCAACTCACGGCCGAGAGCAAAGGCATCGCCGCCCGCCGCGAGACCGCCCAGAAGGAGGTCCGCCGCCAAGGCCGCACCGAGGACGACGTCCTGTCCCGCCCCGAGGTTGAGCGCATGGCCCATGCCCTCGCCCACCACGCCTGCATCGCCCTGCAACGCCTCGCCGCCGAGGTTGCCCCGCGCCTCGTTGGGTTGGCCTCGCCCGTGGAAGCCGTCGCCATCCTCGAAGCCGCCTTCGTCCCCGGCGCCTACCTCGCCCCGTTCCGCGCCTCCGTCTCGTCGGAGTCCGGGGCGAGCCTACCCGCCTGGGTCGTGGATGCGATGGAGCGGGCGGCAACATCACTCATCGAATGACACCAACCTTCGCCATCGAGAACATCCGCTTGTTCCTCGCCGACTCCATGGATGCCCTCCCGCACGTCGGGCTTGTGGAGTCCATCGTCACGGACCCTCCCTATGGCTTGTCCTTCATGGGCAAGCGCTGGGACTACGACGTGCCGACGGTGGACCTGTGGGGCCGCGCATTGGAATGCCTGCGGCCGGGCGGTCACCTGCTGGCCTTCGCCGGGACGAGGACTCAACACCGCATGGCCGTGCGCATCGAGGACGCGGGCTTCGAGATTCGGGACCTCAT
>CAIYFP010000477.1 GCA_903925515.1 uncultured Verrucomicrobiota bacterium | reverse complement strand
GCCCGACGGGAGTCCCAACGCCTCCCTCGGATGCGTCCATGGCGTCATGATTCGCCCCCAAATCCGCTGCCAGCGCCCCTCCGCCGTCAACTGCTCCGCACCATTGCCCAATCCGCTCAAAAACGCGCTCAGCCCGGCCAAAAGCCCCTGCGCCTCATCACGCCTCCCATGCAGGCTCGTCACCTTCAGCCTCAGTTGCCGACCCGACTCCACCACCCGCCCCATCGCCGACATCATCAACGGCCGGCTCGTCACGGCCTCCCGTCCCCGCCCCGGCTCCGCGCACGCCACAAAGGCCGACCACCAGTTGTACACCAATGCCCCGATCCGGGCCGTCACCTGGCACCTCAGGAGGTCCCTTGTCATGAACCCGCTCCAACCCCATTGGCTCTTCATCTCGTCCAGCGCGTTCTCCGCGTCCGCCCTCTGCCGGTACAGGTCGCACAACCCCATCAAGTCCACCCCGAGGTTCGTCACCATCGCGTGATGCTCCCACACCTCCCCCCTCACGACCTCCTCCGACCACCCCGGCAGCATCCGGGTCCTCTCCTCCCTCGCCTCCCCACGGTCCCGCGCCTGCAACGCCCTCCGGTAGATCACCACCCGCCGCTCCGCGCTCCACCCTTGCAGCCGCAGCCTCCCCTCGATCCCCTCCCATCCGTTGACCGCCGGCCGCCATCCTCCCCGGTGCTCCAGCAAGCGGACCAAACCCTTGACCCCCTGGGTCTTGCGCAACCGGAACGTGTACCCCACGCCCCGTTGCTCGCATCCGGCCATCAACATCTCGTTCCCGTAGCCCGCGTCCCCGCACACCAACCGGGGCCGCTGGGCCGGCGACAGCTCGTCCAGCAGCCGCCACAGGTTGGCCGCGCTGTGGCGGGAGGCGTGCTCCTTGCCCGGGCGAACCTCCACGTCCAGGACCATGCGCGTGCCGCGGTGGACGAGGGCATGCAAGGCATGGGAGGGGCGGCCGGGCTTGTGGGGGTTGTAGCCGACCTCCGCGCCCTCCTGATGGCCGTAGAGGGGCTTGATGGTCGCGTCGATGTCCAGGACCCAGTCCGCGGACAGCGCGGGCTCCCAGCTTCGGCGCAGGGCCTGGAGCATCCAGCGCGCGCAGGCCTCGGGGTCGGCATGGGCGAAGGCCCTTCGGACGCTGTCCTCGCTGCAGACCTTGGTCATGCCCAGGCCGATGGGGTTGACGGAGTCGGCGCGCAGGGCGGTGATGTGGGCGTAACGCCTGTTGCCGGCGAGGAAGGCGAGGAGGTAGGTGCCGAGGATGTTGACGACCTCGGGGGCGTTGGCGCTGGAGTAGGCCAGGGGGCAGGAGCGGACCCAGTCGGAGAAGACCCCGCCGGAGGCGAGGAACTGGGCAAAGAAGACGAGGTGCCCCAGGGGAGTGACCTGGGCCTGGGGGTCCCACTCGACGTGGAACTGACGTCCAAGGGTCTCGACGACGACCGGGTTCTGGGGCGAACCGGGCAAGGGTTTGGAGGCTGGCTCGACCTCACCTTGTGGGTGAGGTGACGACAGGGGTGCCAAAGTGCTCACAACCCCTATCGGGACGGGGTTTTTCTGGCGTAGGCAAGCTCTTCAACTGCCGTTTTTAGGATAAACGGCAGTCAAAGAGGGCTTAAAGGCAAGGAAATGGCCGAACCAACATGGCAAAGAGGCCTTGTGCGATCCATCCGCGACCTCACCCGGCGGGTGAGGTTGGAATGGGCTGGTCAGGGTGGTAGG
>CAIYFP010000476.1 GCA_903925515.1 uncultured Verrucomicrobiota bacterium | reverse complement strand
CTCTCCAGGATCCCGTAAAGCGCGTAATAATCGGACAAGGGCACCGGGTCGTACTTGTGCGCATGACAGCGCGCGCAACCCAGCGTCAGCCCCAACACCCCCTGGCCCACCGTGTCGATCGCGTCCTGCAACGTCAGGTGATGGTAGTTCTCCGAATCGAACCCAAACCGCCGCGACACCGCGAGGAACCCCGTCGCCGTCACCCGCTCACCATGCAACGCCGGGTCTCCCTGCGCCGCGAGGATGTCGCCCGCCACCTGCTCCCGCACGAACGCGTCGTATGCCTTGTCCGCGTTGAACGCGCGAATCACGTAGTCCCGGTAACGCCATGCCACCGGCACCGGATAATCCGCCGTCTCGCCCGCCGTGTCCGCGTACCGCGCCACGTCCAGCCAATGACGCCCCCACCGCTCCCCGTACGCCGGCGACGCCAGCAACCGCTCCACCACCCGCTCGTGTGCATCCCCTGCCTCGTCCGCCTCGAAGGCGTCCGCCTCCCCAGCCGTCGGCGGAAGCCCCGTCAGGTCGAACGTCACGCGCCGAAGCCATGCCCTCCGGCCCGCCTCACGGGCAGGTGCACGGCCCGCCGCCTCCATCTCGGCCAGCACAAATCGGTCAAGGCTTGTCCGGCACCATCCTGCGTCGCGCACCAAGGGCGCGGCAGGGGTCTTCACCGGCTGGAACGCCCAGTGCGCGGACGCCGGCTGCGCCGTCAACCGGACCATGGCAAACGCCGCCATCATGGCCGCGGACATGTACGTGGGTGCACCCATCGGGAATGCCTCGAACCCTGCCATGCCCAACTCCCGACCGGAAGCCCGTAAAATCCCCGCCCCCATCGCCAAATTCGAAGGTCGCCAAATCCCATCCCGTTGCCTTACCAACCTCCGCGTGATTCCCGCAGCATCGGCCGCCGCCACCGCCACGTCAGCCCCGGCCAACCCATCCCCGAAATTCTAGCCTGTCCCGCCCCCCGCCCATGCCCTCCAGCAAAACCCTTCGCCGCCTCGCCTTGGCTCTCGGTGCCCTCCTCACCCTGCCCCTCCTCGCCGCCGCCCTCGCATGGTGGTACCTCCACCCGCCTCATTCCCGCGCCAATGGCATCCCCTACGGCCAACGCAACGGACGGTCCCTCACCCTCGACGTCCTCACGCCCTCCAATCCCAATGGCATCGCCATCGCCCTCATGGTCTCCGGCTCATGGAAGTCCGGCGGCCCTGGCAGCCTCCCCTCCTTCTACGTCGCTCCCCTCCTCCGCAGCGGCTACACCGTCTTCGCCGTCTGCCATGTCTCCCAGCCCGACGCCGCCGTCCAGGAAACCTTCGCCGACGTGCAACGCGCCATCCGCTTCATCCGTGCCCATGCCGCCCAATACAACGTCCGCCCCGACCGCATCGGCGTCACCGGCGGATCCGCCGGAGGTCATCTCTCACTCCTCCTCGCCACGCGCGGCGACCCCGGCAAACCCGACGCCCCCGACCCCGTCGAACGACACCCCAGCACCGTCCAGGCCGTCGCCATCTTCTACCCGGTCACCGACCTCCTCGACCTCGGTTCCTCCACCGAGAACCTCCATGACGGCGGTCCCCCGAAATCCTATCGCAAGGCCTTCGGCCCCTCCGTCACCAACCTCGTGACATGGACGAACATCGCGCGCGCGTTGTCACCGGCCCTGCACGACCATGCCACGCTGCCCCCCACCCTGATTCACCATGGCCTTGCCGACACCCTGACCCCCCCCGAGCAAACCGAACGGTTCGCCGCCCGTGCCCGTGCCGCCGGACGCACCGTCGAAGTCGTCTGGCACACGGGATCCAAACACGGCTGGCTCACCATGCCATGGGACATCCGCCACTTCGCTCGCTGGTTCGACCAGCACCTCCAGCCCCCCCTTGCCCCAGATCGCCCATAAACGCGCCTTTACATCCACCACTTCACCCGTAGAACATCCCTGCGCAGTCAGGTTGCCGGCGTGGCGAAATGGCAGACGCGATAGACTCAAAATCTGTTGCCCGGAAGGGTGTGGGGGTTCGAGTCCCTCCGCCGGCACCACCTTCAAAAACCGCGAGAAATCGCGGTTTTTTCATGCCCATACCCCCTCCAAGACCAAGCTTCCAGCAAAAGCAACGCCTGGTCCGCCCACGTTCGCGTATGTCTCGGCCGGACAGGGTGGGGCCAGGAAGGGTCCAAATCGCCCGGGAGCGATCCTGGGAGCGCGGCCGTCCCCGGCCGCAGCCACAAATCCATGCCTGCTCCCGTCAACCCCGGCAGGCCTCGGCGACACGCCTCATGGCCAGGGTGGCCCACCTTCGCACACCCTCGGACCATCCCGGTCAGGCAATGCCCTGCATCCAGTCTCATTTTGCTCCCACCGCGCGTCTCATCTTGAACCCCAGCCGACAGCCAAAGGGATTTCCCCTTGACGATGAAACCGACGGCAAGAGGGAGAGGAGCCTTATGAACCTCAATACCAAGCTGGCATCCCTCGCACCTATTGTGGTTTGGACCATTCAGGGGTTGGCCCAAACCAACATCATGACTGTCACGTTGCCGCCTTGGACGACCGTGCCCTAACACAATGGGGTCCCATCCAAACAATCAACATTTGGGTTTCGAGACAGGCACTGGAGTCAGATCTGTCCCTTTGGCATGAGGGTTCAAGAGCCACGGTGAGCCCATCAAAGGTCTCGGGGTCACGTCCAGTCATTGGACGCAGGCCATCCTCCAATTTTAGGCAACGGGGTCTCATCCAAGGCTTTGACGTTGGGTTCAGTCGTCCGGGGATGATTCGTCCTCGTCCGCCGAGCCTCATGGCTTGCGGCTGCGATGAGGTGGCGCTGGACCTGAAGGTCAACCTCGCCCAGGGCAAGCTGTCGGAGGCAGCAACATGTTAGGCCGGGATCGCAACCCGATTGATACCCCTCCGGGGTGCTGGGGAGACTGGGGGACCGGTGACCGGTGGTATCGCTTCGCTCAACCACCGGCTACACGCTGCGAAACCTTCGGTTTCGGGTTGGCATCGAAGCCGAGGTGGCCATGGGAGTCCTCATGCACTCCTCGAATTCTCCTTCAACCAGTCCGCATAACCCG
>CAIYFP010000475.1 GCA_903925515.1 uncultured Verrucomicrobiota bacterium | reverse complement strand
GGCTGTGCCGGGCAAGCGGCTGGAAGCCGCTTCCACTTTCATTTGGCTTTTGAGCAAGGTGGCAGCGGCATCTTGCCGCTGAACTTGGCCAGGCCAGGGCCGAGACGGCTCTGCCACGTTCGCGCCGGGTGAGGGCACCCGGCCTACAATGCTGACCGGGTCACCCCAGCTTCGTCACCGGGGTGAGATCACGGATTTATCCCAAAGGATTTCGGTGGGTGTCCTCGGGTTCTCGCCGGCCCCCATTGGTGGCCAGGAAAGCATGGCCCACGATGCCGGCTGCACGACGGTTGGGCGCCCTCCGGAGTGCCTTCATGAGCCATGGCTTGGTACGCCCTTTCAGGGCTTGGATGGGTTATGGGCGGGCCAACCCGGGGCGTTGCCCCGGGCTGGCTTATGCCGCGCCGTTGGCGCTCTCATGTCATGGAAGGCCCGCAGGTTCGGGGTCACGGTGGGATTTCTACGGCCCGCCTTCCCTCGCCGGAACCCGCCGAAAACGCCAAAGAACCCGTTATTGCGACCACCGCCCCCTGACCCCTGACCCCTGACCCCTCACTCCTCCCCCAAATACCTATCCCATTCGGGGCGCCAGAGGCCTTGGGTGCGGGCGGATCTCAGGCGTTGGAGGCGGGCTTGGCGGGGGGGGAGGTCGGTGGGGATGGGGTCTTGGGCGATGTGCTCGGCCAAGTCGATGAGGACCGGGGTCCAGGCGGGGGTGGATGGGAGGCGGGCGGGTTGGGGTAGGGAAAAGATGCCGCCCTTGCTGCTCCAGCCCCACACATGCGTCCCCCCAGGAAGATACCGGATGTTCCACGGCCCTCCCGCAAGGCTCGGCCCATGCAGGTTGTACACCCGACCCATGCGTTCGCCGGTCTCGGTGTCGTGGAAGCGAATCCAGTGGATGTCGCTGTGGATGGCGATCTGGCGGGCGTCGGGAGCCATGGCCACGGCATGGATGGGACGAAAGGGCCCCGCCAAGGGAACGGGCTTCTCCATGTCGTCCATCCGCCACACGGTCACGGCCCGCTCGGTCGCAATGGCCACGTGGGTGTTGAGCAAGGCATGGGACCGAATCTCGGAGATGGCGTCGCAGGGATGGCCGGTCTCCACGGGCCGATCCCAATCCGCCAGACGCGCCTGCGGCCCCCGGGATACCCAGAGAATCCGGGCGCCGTCCGGGGTGACGTCGGCGGTGGCGATGGGGAACGGGGTCGGGAGGGCGGTGACGGCGGAGGTGGCGCCGCGGGCGATCCATCGGAAGGCGTTGCCGGTGGGGTCGAGGAGGATGGCCTCTGGCTTCCTGGGGTGGAAGAGGACCTTGCGAACGGGGATGGGGAAGGAGCCGAGGTCCAGCCAGGCACCGCCGTTCCCAAACCGGGCGGAAAGGGTGTTGGTGCCGGCAGCCATGGCATGGGGGAGGGACGGGTGCGCCCAAAGTTGGACGACGGGTTCCGGGGCGGTCCATGCAGGCGAACGCGTGAAGGGATCGGGTTGGATGACCTCGACGACGGCGGGGTCGTCCGTGACGCCGAGGAAGCCCTTGATGGCCGGGACATGCGCGAGGATGCGGGGCGCGGGGCCGATGTGGGACAGGTTGGGTGGAGAGGATGGTTCGGCGGGGTTCCACGCGTGAAGGGCTCCGGCGGAGGACAGGACGACGGGCCCGACGGCACCAGTCCAGAGGGCGTCCAAGGAGTCGGCACCCAGGGATTGGCAGGGGAAGTCGGTGAGGCCCGGGATGGTGGGGAACTCGAGGACGAAGCCGTCGGCATGGGCGACGAGGAGGCGGGTGGCGGACGGGGAGAAGGCGACGGCACGGGCGGGGGATCGATGGTAGGCGGAGGAGGAGAAGTTGCCGTCCTGGGTTCGTTTCTGGAGGAGCTGGCCCCTTCGGGTGACGACGGCGACTTGAGGGGAGGAGCCGAGGGCCATGTCGGTGAAGTCCAGGACACGGCTCGTGACGGGGGGGAAGTGGTTGTTGGATTTGCGGATGGCCCGGCCGCTGACCCCGACGCCGGGGCTGGCCATCACGACTTGGTTGGCGGCTTCATTGAACGCCACGATGGAGTTTTGGGGGGCGAAGCGGGGCGGGCTGGGGTCGTCGAGGCCCTCGCGGGTTGCCCAGGTGCGCCAGGTGCGTCCGGCGATGGCCAGGACATAGGAGCCGCGGGAGGAGAGGGAGAGGGAGCTGAGGGGCGGGTAATCGCTGGGAAGCACCCCGACGCTGGGCTTGGGGTTGGCCTTGGAGGTTTTGGCGCGGTGGATTTGGACGCGATGGCCATCGGGGCTGAGGGCGATGACGTCGCCGGAGTTGGCGATGGCGAGGATGCCGCCGGTGGGCGGGGTCGGCGGGATCTCCCAGGCCTTGGGTGGTGCGTTGGAGAGGATGGACGCGGACCAGAGGCGGCCGTCGCGGGACAGGGCGGCCCAGTGGGAGCGGT
>CAIYFP010000474.1 GCA_903925515.1 uncultured Verrucomicrobiota bacterium | reverse complement strand
GGGACGGGCGCGGTCCCAGGGGGCGTGAAGGGTGCGCCCGGGGACGGGCGCGGTCCCAGAGGGCATGAAGGGTGCGCCCGGGGACGGGCGCGGTCCCAGGGGGGGCTGTCCACTCAGGGGCGGGCGTTGGCGTCCTTCCATGCGGCTTCGAGCGCGGGGCGGATGACGGCGGCGAAGGCGTCGTAGGCGTGCGGGTGGAAGTGGAGCTTGTCGTCGCGGTAGAGGTCGGTGCGAGGACAGCCTGCCGCATCGACGAGCGCGGGATTGATGTCGATGAATTGGCGCAGCGCCGTGTCGCGGCAATGGGCGCGGACGAGGGCGTTGTAGTGATCGACGCGGTCCCAGAGCGGGACGCGGTCGGGGGAACGGGTGGCGGCGACGTAGAGGAGGCGGGCCGAGGGGAAGTCGTGGGCGAGGCGATCGGAGAAGGCCTTGAATCGGGTGAAGATGGCCTCGGGATCGTGGCCGGCCTTGAGGTCGTTGCTGCCGCAGTAATACACGACGACGCGTGGTGCATGGGGCGAGACGACGGCGTCGAAGCGGTCGAGCTGGTCGCCGGTGCGTGAGCCGCCGAAGGCGCGGTTGACGACGGGCAAGGGGGCCATGGCGTCGGCGACATGGGACCATTCGCGGAAGATGCTGCTGCCGACGAAGAGGATGCCGCCGGGCGCGGGCGGGCGGGCCTTGTCGGCCTCGATGAACGCGCGGATGTCCTTCTCGAAGCGGGGCTCGGCGGCGAGGAGGGGCGGGAGGGGCGGGAGGCAGGCGGCGACGGCGACGGCGACAAGCCATGCGAGGGCGAGGCGCGTGAGAGCCCGGGGCTTCGGGCTGGGGATGAGGGGGTGCATGGCAGGTGGGACGGGCGCAGGGTGGCGCGGGGTGGCGCGAGGTGGCTAGGGCTTGGGATGCCAGATGGACCTCAGGGAATGGAGGGCGACGCGCCGGAGGCGGACGGGAGCGCCGGAGGCCTCGGCGGAGACCTTGAGGTCGTCGGGCCGGGGCTGGAAGGGCATGGGGACATAGCAGAGGCCGTCGCTGGCGAACACCTCGAGGCCGGTGCGGTCGCAGAAGACGGTGATGCGCTGGCGCTTGCCGAGGAGGGGCGCGGGGGCCTTGTGGCCGTTGACTGAAAGCTCCTGCTTGGCGGCGTCGTAGGCGATGGTGGCGCCGCGGACATGGAAGGTGGTGGTGGCGTCGGCGGGCTCGAAGTCGGCCTCCAGCTCGAGCAACTCGGCCTCGCCGACGAGGGTGGGTGTGGCGCCGGGCTGGAGGGACGAGGTTTTGAGGGTGCGGGTGTGATTGCGGAGGGATCGGGTTTCCTTGGCGGGGTTGAAGGCCATGCGCGGGCCCTCCGGGGTGGAGACGAGGGTGAGGACGAGGGGGAGGGTCATGGACTGGTTGAAGGACATGCCCTTGGTCTCGGTCTGGAACCATCCGACCTGGATGCGGCGGCCGTCGCGCGCGGGGATGTCGCTATAGGTTTGGGGGGCATAGAAGCCCTTGCCGCGATGGCCGGGGAGGCGGGATTGCTCGGGGTTGAAGCGGGTACCGTCGAAGGAGCCGACGGCGTACTCGGTGTTGGCGGCGAGGAGGACCCACCTGGTGTTGCGAGGGTTGCCATCGACGGGCAGCTCGAAGAAGTCGGGGCATTCGTAGAGGTAATTGCCGGCGCGGGCGCCGTCGGTGACGGAGGCGAGGGTCCAGTCCTTGAGGTTGGGGGAGGTAAAGAAGTGGATGGTGTGGCCGCGTTGGGGGAGCTCGACGTAGAGGACCATGACCCAGCGTTGGGAGGGTTCGTGCCAGAAGACCTTGGGGTCGCGATTGCCGCTGGTGACCTGCGGGAGCACGGGGTTGCGGTCGTACTTGGTGAAGGTGCGGCCGTCGGTGGAATGGGCGAGGCACTGGACGGTGGGGTTGCCGGCGGCGGTGTAGATGAGGACGAGCGGGGGCTTGCTGTCCTTGCCGAACCCGCTGGTGTTCTTCCAGTCCACGACGGCGCTGCCGGAGAACATGGGCCCATGCACGTCGGGCATGAGCACGTCGCCGAGCTCGGTCCAGCGGACGAGGTCGCGGCTGACGGCATGGCCCCAGTGCATGTTGCCCCAGCCCCAGCCGTAGGGGTTGTGCTGGAAGAAGAGGTGGTATTCGCCGTTGTAGAAGACCATGCCGTTGGGGTCGTTGTTCCAGCCGCGCTGGGGCGAGAAGTGGAGTTGGCCGCGGAGGGGCTCGCGATAGAGGGAGGCGGCGTCGGGCAGGGTTTCGGAGGGGCGGATGGCTTCGAGCGCGCGGGAGTCCTCGGGCAAGCGGTCCACCTTCACATGGAGCGTCTGGCCCTGCCATGGGCTCACGTCCATCACCGCCCACCAGTCGGGCGTGCCCGGGGCTAGGCCGACGTCGTTGCGGACGATGACATGGTCGCCGACGGAGAGGGTGACGACACGGGAAGGGGCTCCGTGCTGGATGGGGAAGAGGAGGTAACGATGGGAGGCGACGACGTCGCGGGCGACGTCGCGGCGGAGGCCGGGTGGGCGGCGGTCGGACTGGACGACATGGTCGAGGTTGATGTGGCCCCAGCCGCCGGTGGCGTCGTCGAGGACGCGGAGGGTGGCGGTCTTGCCGAGGAACTCGGAGACGTCCCATGACTCGGGGGAGAGCTCCTCGGAGCCGCCGGGCCGGGAGTTGGGGCCGGAGGCGGAGCGGACGACACGGCCGTCGATGAGGAGCTGGAAGGCGAGTTTCTCGGGGTTGGCGCCGCCGCCGATGAGGAAGCCGATGAAGTTGCGTTCGATGGGGAAGGGCGGGGAGGTGAGGGTGCCGGTGGAGGCGTCGCCTTGGTGGAACGAATTGACGAGGCCCTTGCCCTTGAAGCCGGGGACGGACATCTGGCCGGGGAGCGCGCCCTTGGCGGGACCGTTGCCGAAGGCGTCGCCGGTGGCGGTCCATGGGGCGTAGGAAGGGCCCTCGAAGTCGGCGAGGACGATGTCATCGGCGGCGCGGGCGGCGACATGGGAGAGGAGGAGCGCGCTGGCGAGGGCGCGGAGGGGTCCAGCGAAGCGGCGCGGCGCGGGGGGAAGCAGATGGCTCATGAAACGTGCCCAGAGTGAAGCAAGGCAGGGGTGGGGGGGCGCAAGGCGAGGTTGCGGGTTTTTGCCTTTGACCGGGGGGCAAGCGGTGACGCCCAATGAGGAAAACCATGAATCGCAGGGAATTTGTCGTGTCGTCGGCCGCGATGGCGGCCGGGTTGGTGGGGGGCGGGTGCGCGAGCGGGGGATACCGACGGGACCCGTTGGTGGGTCCTCATCCGGGTTCCGGGAAGGCGTCGGCGGTGTACGAGCTGAGGATTTACACGATCAACCCGGGCAAGGCGGAGGCGCTGCACAACCGGTTCCGGAACCACACGTTGCGGTTGTTCAGGCGGCACGGGATCGAGAGCATGGGGTATTGGATGCCGGTGGACGCGGCGGACGCGCGGCTGCACTTCCTGCTGCGGTACCCGGGCCGCGAGGCGCGCGAGGCGTCATGGAAGGCGTTCGTGGCGGACCCGGACTGGCAAGCGGCGTACAAGGCATCGGAGGCAAGCGGCCCGATCGTGGCGAAGGCGGAGAACCCGTTCTACGTGGCGACGGACTACTCGCCGGTGCCGGCGAAGGGGAACGTGTCGAGGGGCGGCGTTTTTGAATGGCGGAGCTACACGACGCCGCCGGGGCGGCTGGCGAACCTCGACGCGCGGTTCCGGGACCACACGGTGAGGCTGTTCGAGAGGCACGGGATGAAGAACTGGCTGTACCTGCACCGGATGGCGGACCAGCCGCATGCGGACGTGATGATGGAGTACTTCCTCGTGCATGCGTCGCGGGAGGCGGCGAAGGCGTCGTTCGACTCGTTTGGGAAGGACCCGGCATGGAAGGCGGCGCGGGAGGCGTCGGAGAAGGCGGCCGGGGGGTCGTTGACGGCGCCCGGCGGGGTGAAGTCGGTGTTCCTTGCTGCCACGGACTACTCGCCCACGCGTTGAGCACGGGGTCCATGTCGGTCCTTGAGCGCACGATACGCGTCGAGTGGCGGTTGCAGGTCCGGTTCACGGACGGGCTGTTTGACGCGGCGAACCCGACGTTTCGCGAGAGCTTGCCGGGCGGGCCGGGCGGGGCGGCGAAGGTGTTGGTGATCGTGGAGGAGGCGTTGGCGTTGGCGCGGCCGGGCCTGTGCGCGGAGATCCAGGCGTACGCGGAGGCGCATGCATGGGCGTTCCGGCTGGTGTGCCCGCCGGTGGTGGTGCCGGGGGGGGAGTCCGTGAAGAACGCGTACTTCCGGGTCTCGGAGGTGCATGCGTTGATCGACCGGCACCATGTGGACCGGCATGGGTACGTGGTGGCGGTGGGGGGCGGGGCGTTGCTGGACATGGTGGGTCTGGCGGCGGCGACGGCGCATCGCGGGGTGCGGCACGTGCGGGTGCCCACGACGACGTTGTCGCAGGACGACTCGGGCGTGGGGGTGAAGAACGGGATCAACGCGTTCGGGAAGAAGAACTTCGTGGGGACGTTCGCGCCGCCGTTCGCGGTGCTGAACGACTTCACGTTGCTGGAGACGTTGCCGGAGCGGGACAAGCGGGCGGGGTACGTGGAGGCGGTGAAGGTGGCGTGCATCCGGGACGCGGCGTTCTTCGGGTGGATTGAGGCGAGCGCGGGCGCGTTGGCGCGGTTCGAGGCGGGGCCGATGCGGCATTTGATCCGGCGGAGCGCGGAGCTGCACCTTGAGCACATCGCGACGAGCGGGGACCCGTTCGAGATGGGGAGCGCGCGGCCGTTGGATTTTGGGCATTGGTCGGCGCACAAGCTGGAGCAGGTGTCGGAGTACCGGATCCGGCATGGGGAGGCGGTGGCGGTGGGGATCGCGCTGGACACGATCTATGCGCGGAGGCGTGGGTATCTGGACGAGGGATCGGCGTGCCGGGTGCTGGGGGTGTTGCGGGGGCTGGGGTTTGGGTTGTTTTGCCCGGAGCTGGCGTTGAGGGACGACGCGGGGCGGCTGGTGGTGTTGGCGGGGATGGACGAGTTCCGGGAGCACCTTGGGGGGCGGCTGACGTTGACGTTGCTGCGTGGGATTGGGGCGGGGTTCGAGGTGAACGAGATGGACCTTGGGGAGGTGGAGGCGGCGGTGGAGGAGCTGCGGGCCGTGGCGGACGGGTAGGCTGGCACGGGATGTCCCGGGGCGGTTCAAACTTGCGTTGCGGGGATGTTTGCTTGAACACAAGGGCGGCTCGCCTCTTCAGTTTGGAGGACGGCGGGGCGGGGACTTTCGGGTGGTGAGGACGGGTGGGCGCGACGAACGACACGACACATGAACGGGACGTGGGGCATTCTTGCGGTGGCCGGGCAGCAAAAGCTTTCGACGGGGCAGATCTGGGGTCTCGCGACGCTGGAGGCCAAGGTGATCATCGTGGTGCTGGGCGTCCTCTCGATCTTTGCATGGTCCACGATGGCCGCGAAGGCCTTGCAGATGCGGCGGGCGAAGCGGCTGAACCAGCACTTCGAGTCGGAGTTTCGGCGGCAGGCCAAGGTGCTGGACATCCACGAGAGGCGGTTGCAGGTGGAGGGATGCCCCTTGTTCACGGTGTACCAGGATGGCTGCACGGAGCTCGACGCGCGGTTGAGGAACTCGGACGGCACCCGGAGGACGGAGGTGTCGATGAAGTCGATGGAGCACATCAAGCGGGGGCTGGAGGGTGCGGTGGCGCGGGAGTCGTTGAAGCTGGAGTCCGGGTTGATCCTGCTGGCGATCGCGGTTTCTGGGGGGCCGTTCCTTGGGTTGCTGGGGACGGTCTGGGGGGTGATGGACACCTTTGGTGGCGTGGCGGTGAAGCAGAAGGCGGACCTTGCGGCGATGGCACCGGGCGTGTCGGCGGCGTTGGTGACGACGGTTGCGGGCCTGTTGGTCGCGATTCCCTCGATGTTTGGGTACAACTGGCTGGTGCACACGCTGCGGGTGCTGACGGTGGAGCTGGACAACTTCGCGCAAAGCTTCGTGTCGCGGATGGAGACGGAGCACCTGCGGGACGAATGAGCGCGGCGACCCCCAGGAACGCGGCGGATGCCGGCGCGCCTTGCGGCGTGCCGGGGACGCCGGGTTGCGTCAAGTGCAACCATCCCAACCCGGCCGCCGCGGAGGAATGCGAGCGCTGCGGCGCGCGCCTTTGGGTCGTGTGCCATGAATGCGGGGCGAAAAGCCGCCGGAGCGAGCCCGCGTGCCCGCGTTGCAACCGGAGGTTGCGCAAGGCCAAGCGCGCGCGCTCGCAAGGCGGCGGACTGCCGGAGGGGCGCGTTTGGATGGGCGTGGCGGTGATCGTGCTGCTGTTGCTGGCGCTGGCGGGCCTCTGGGCGGTGGTGGGTCGGGCCCGCCTTCCGCAGGGGTCCGCGATTCGCGGGTCGGAGGCCATGGCATGAGGCGTTTCTCCCAGCGCAACCAGCTCGTGACGTTGAACGAGATCAACATCACGCCGCTTCTCGACCTTGCCTTCGTGCTGCTGATCATCTTTGTCATCACCACGCCGCTGCTGGAGCAAAGCATCAACCTCAAGCTCCCCGTCGGGGGGGCCGCCCGTGAGGCCGCCGACCCCAAGAACGTGGTTTCCGCCGAGGTGGGCATCGACGGGGTCTATTACCTGCGCGGCCGGCGGCTGGGGTCCATCGAGGCCCTGGAGACGGAGCTGAGGGCGGAGCAGGCGCGGAACCCGGACCTGATCGTCCGCATCCGTGCCGACCGCGAGGGCAAGTTCCGGTACCCGGTTGAGATCATCGACGCGGCCCGTCGCAACGGGATCACGCGGTTCGACATCGCGACGGAGGCGCCGCGCCGGTGAGCTCGCTGGAGAATCGTTGCCTTGCGGGATCCGCCTTCGCGCACGCGGGGTTGCTGGCCCTCTTCATGGCGGTGTCGTTCATCGCGGCTCGGCGTGCCTTCGAGCCGGGCGACCTGCCCCCGATCGAGCTGGTGAGCCTCGACAACGTGCGGCTCACGGATGCCGCGGGCGCGGGTGGCGGGACGCCCACGCCGCCGCCGACGGCGCCGCCCGTTCGTCCCGGGGACCCGCCCCTGCGGTCCGCCGCCCCTGCCGTCCGCGAGGCGGTGCCCGAGCCCGTCCGAGCCGAGGCGCGGCCGCCGGTCACGCCGCCCCGGCCCGAGCGCCGGGTGGAGGTCGCCAAGGAGCCGGTGAAGGCCCAGGACGTGGACCGGACGCTCAAGGGGAAGAACGAGCGCGAGAAGGCGGAGCCGGAGAAGAACGCCCGCAAGATCGAGGTGGCGAAGGCGATCAAGAAGCCGTCCGCGAAGGAGCTGCAGGCGGAGCGCGCGGCGGCCAAGGCGGCGGAGGCGCGTCGGGCGGAGGCGGAGGCGAGGCGAGCGGCTGCGGCGGCGCGTGCGGCGCAGGAACGCTGGAGCAAGGCGGTGGGGGGCATCCACAGCAAGCTCTCCGAGAACCTGTCGGGCGAGACGACGATCACGGTGCCGGGGCCGGGCGGGGGCGGGGAGGCATGGATCGGCTACGCCACGTACCTGAAGGGCTTCTACGAGGTCCGGTGGCGGCGGCCGGGCGCGTTGCCTGCGCCGGTGGCGTACGTGGGCGTATCCATCACGGTGGCCCGGGACGGCCGCGTGCTGAGGGCGGAGCTGCTGGAGAAGTCCGGCATCCGAGACCTCGACGCATCGGTCAACGAGGTCATCCAGCGCTATCGGCAGCTGGAGCCGTTGCCGAGGGGGACGACGGACTCGGAACGATCGTTTCGCATCAAGTTCAGACTCGAAGGAGGAACCCAATGAGTTGGTCTAGGAAGTGGATGAAGGGCATGCGGTCGGTGCTGGTGGCGTCGGCGGCGTCGGGCGCGCTGCTCGTGCTGGAGGCCCAGACGACATTCGACGCCATCGTCGATGGCGGGAGGGCGGCCGAGCTGGTGCCGATCGCGTTGTCGGGGTACTCGGGCGAGGTGGAGGCGGTGCTCCGCTTCGACCTTGAGGTGGCCGGCTTCGTGGTGGTGTCGCCCGAGCGGGCCTCGTTGACGTTGACGGGCAAGTCGGGGCCGCAGGTGGAGGGGACGTTGCAGGACAAGGGGCGCAGGACCTTGTTTGCGCGGGCATATCCCGGCGGCGGGCCGCGGTTGCAGGCTCATGCCTTGGCCGACGACGTCGTGGCGGCTGGCGTGCCCGGGCAGAAGGGCATCGCGCGAACCAAGGTTGCGTTCAAGCTTGAGCCCGGCCGACGCGGCCCGAAGGGCGACGTCATCTCGGAGATCTACGTGTCCGACTACGACGGCGCGAACCCGTTCCAGTTGACGGAGGACGCGACGATCAACCGGTCGCCGGCATGGGCGCCGGGGTTGAGGACGCTGTTTTACACGAGCTACAAGCCGGGGCGGCCGTGCATCTTCTCGCATGAGCTGACCTCGGGGGCGCGGTCGCCCGTCTCGAGCTTCAACGGCATGAACGACGGGGCGGCGATCTCGCCGGACGGCACGCGCATGGCCTTGGTGCTGAGCCGGTCCGGAAGCCCGGACATTTGGGTGGGGCCGGCCAGCGGCACGGGGCTCAGGCAGGTCACCGCCACGCGCGAGGCCGAGTCGTCCCCGTGCTGGTCGCCCGACGGCCGGACCCTGTGCTTCGCGTCGAGCGAGGGCGGGGCATCGCGCCTGATGGTGGTGGACGCCTCGGGCGGCACGCCAAAGGCGCTTGCGACCGGGGGCATCCGGGGGGCCACCGAGCCGGACTGGTCCCCGGACGGCCGATGGATTGCGTTCACGCGGATGGGGCGTGGGGAGAACTTCGAGATCTACCGGGTGCCGGCCGGCGGGGGCGAGGCCATCGCCCTTGGGCCGGGCGAGGACCCGTCATGGGCGCCCAATTCGCGGACCTTGGCGGTCGTTCGCCGGAAGGGCGGCGGGCGGAAGTTGTCCCTGCTTGACGCCTTCACCAAGCAAGCAAAGGATTTGCAGACGATCTCGGGGAGTTGCGGCCAGCCCAGTTGGGCAAGGTGACTTCCCTTCCTCGACGCGAGAGACTCCCTATGAAGCGACTCCTAACCGTTGGATGGACCGGCATCCTTGCTGGCGCCCTGATGCTTGGCGCGGGCTGCAAGACCAAACCCAAGAACCTCACCGCCTTCCCCGCATCCGACACCCGAGGTGGCGGCGCCGAGCTGGCGACCGCGCGCCCCATCGGCATCGGCCCCGGAGCGGGGACCGGCATCGGAACCGGCACTCCCCTTGGGCCCGGGGTGGGCCTTGGGCCGGGTGCCACGGCGGGCCCCACGGACATCACCACGCCGGCCGAGCCCAAGGACAATGTTCCCTTGCCCGAGGATCCGTTTGGTGGTCCCGAGGACCGCGAGACGCTTCGTTCCAGCACCGTGTACTTCGACTTCGACAAGTCCACCGTGAAGAAGAGCGAGCAAGGCAAGCTCTCTGCCGTGGCCGATCACATGAAGACCCATCCTCAGGCCAAGCTCCAGGTCGAGGGCCACTGCGACGAGCGCGGCACCGAGGGCTACAACCTCGCCCTCGGCGAGCGGCGTGCCCTTGCTGTCCGCGAGGTCCTCATCGGGCTCGGCGTCTCCGCCGCCAACATCACCACCGTCACCCTCGGCGAGTCCCGTCCTGCGGACCCCGGCCATGACGACTCCGCATGGTCCAAGAACCGCCGCGCCGAGTTCGTCCTCTTCGGCGGGTCCGCCGCCCCGGTGCGCTAGGGCGCCGCTCGCCGTCGCTCCGCCGCCCTGCCACGGCCCCGGGACTCGTCTCGGGGCCTTGTTCTTTCCCTCGCATGCCGCTGACCGACGCCATCCGCAACAAGCTGTCGCAGGCGCCGCATCGGCCCGGCGTGTACCTTCACAAGGACCGTTTCGGCACCGTCATCTACGTGGGCAAGGCCCGCGACATCCGCAAGCGCGTCTCCCAGTACTTTCACCCGTCCCGGCGCATGGGCTGGGACCCCAAGTTCAACGCGCTCGTGGAGGCCATCCATGACCTGGACTGGCACGTCGTGAAGAGCGAGGCCGAGGCGCTGCTTCTCGAGGGCAAGCTCATCAAGGAGTTCAAGCCCCGGTTCAACATCGACTTCAAGGACGACAAGCGATTCCTCCTCCTGAAGGTCAACCTCAACGACCCCATCCCGCGGTTCACCCTCACCCGGCTTCGCAAGGACGACGGCAGCATCTACTTCGGGCCCTTTGCCCATAGCGGATCCGTCCGCCGCGCGATCACCCTCATGCGGCGCAAGTTTCGCCTCCGTGGTTGCCGTGCCCTCACCCCCGGCGAGGCCGACTACCGCCACTGCCTCTACGCCAACCTCCAGAACTGCACCGCCCCCTGCATCGGCAACGTCACCCGCGACGACTACCTCGCCCAGGTCCGGGCCGGCATCGACTTCCTCCACGGCCAGACCGCCGAGCTCCGCACCGAGCTCGAGTCCGAGATGCGCAAGGCCGCCGCAACCCTCGACTTCGAGAAGGCCGCCCAGCTCCGCGACGCCCTCTCCGACCTCGACCGCGCCACCCAGAAGACCGAGAAGTTCGAGCGCATCCCCTACAAGCTCCCCGTCGCCATCAACCCCGAGGCCGACCTCCGCGAGCTCGGCCGCGTCCTCGGCCTTCCAGCACCCCCCGCACGCATCGAGGGCTTCGACATCTCCAACATCAGCGGCACCTACATGGTCGCCTCCATGGTCAGCTTCTGGCACGGCCGCCCGGACCGCGCCAGCTACCGCCGCTTCAAGATGAAGACCGTCACCCGGCAGGACGACTTCGCCTGCATGGCCGAGACCGTTCGCCGCCGGTACACCCGTCTCCTTGGCGAGATCCAGTCCGGCAAGCCCGCCCCCCGCGTCCCCGGCGACGACGACGGCGGCGAGGCCTCCGTCGAGGCCCTCCAGCGCGCGGCCGACGACATCTCCCGCGCGGCCCGTGGAGAAGGCCGTGCCGACGTCCTCCGCGACGCCGCCGCACCCGCTGGCGGGGACGGATCCGGCATCGAGTCGCCATGGGTCCCACGCCCGCCCCCGGGCGCCCGCCTGCCGGACCTCATCCTCGTGGACGGCGGGCGCGGGCAGTTGAACGCCGCGCGGGCCGAGCTCGAAAGGCTTGGGCTTTCCAGCGTCCCCATCCTCGGGCTCGCGAAGGAGTACGAGGAAATCCACCTGCCCGGCCGCGACGACCCCATGCGCCTCGGCCTGGACAGTCCCGCCGTGAAGCTCCTCCAGCGCGTCCGCGACGAGGCCCATCGCTTCGCCAACACCTACAACGCCCAGCTCCGCCTTCGCCGCATCAGCGAGTCCGTCCTCGACGAGTTCCCCGGCATGGGCGACTCCCGCAAGAAGGCCCTGCTTCGCAAGTTTGGCTCCCTCCAGCGCCTCAGGCTGGCCTCCGCCGGGGACATCGCGTCCGTGCCGGGCTTCGGCGAGCGGATGGCCGCCGACCTGAAGGCCTTCCTTGCTGCCCGCCAATGACATGGAACCCATGCCCCACCGCTTCCGCGTCGCCGTCGTCCAACTCGTGTTCGCGCCCTCCATCGGCGAAAACCTTGCCCGCATCGAGGAGTCCGTCATGCAGGCGACCGGACGCGGCGCGGACGCCATCCTCCTGCCCGAGTGCGCCACGACGGGGTATGCGAGGGGCTTCGATGGGCTGGAACGCGGGGAAGTGCGCGGGGCAATCGCCGCGTTGTCGGCGTTGGCCGCGCGCGTCCGGGTCAACCTCCTCGTGGGCACGCCGTTGTTCATCGGGCGTTCCCTCTACAACGCCCTCGTGGTCTTCGACCGGCGTGGCCGCATGGTCCATGCCTACGCCAAGTGCCAGCTCACCGGCCGCGACCGGCGGTGGTTCACGCCGGGCGACGGGCTCTCGTTTTTCAGGATCGATGGCGTCCCGTGCACGGCGATCATTTGCCATGAGCGCCGGTACCCGGAGCTGGTGCGCCTGCCCGTGATGGCCGGCGCGCGCGTCGTGTTCCATCCCAATGCCGGCCTCGACGCGCTCGCCGTCTCGCGGGCCAAGCGCGGCGGCAGGGACGGCATCGCGGTGCGGGCCTTCGAGAACGCCGTGTTTTACGCGTTCGCAAATTCCGTGGGGCCCCAGGGCGACGGCCTGTGGTCCGCCGGCGACTCGAAGGTCGTGGCTCCCGACGGCTCGGTGCTTTGCCTTGCGGGCAACCGCCGCGCGAGCGTCGAGGTGGCGGACCTCGACATGGCCCTTGCGACGCGAAAGTACGCGGTGGAGGGCCTGCGGCGCCCGGCGTTCCTTGCGCCGCATTGGCGCCGGGCCCTTGCCGAGCTTCGTCTTCGGGCACGCGCCATGGACGCCCGGGCCAGGAAGGCGCTGTCCCATGGGGCGCCCCTACCCCGTTCCGCGGCAGCATGGGCTGCCCCGAGGTCGGCACGGCGTTCCCAAGTCATGGGGACGTGCCGCGGGTAATCCCCGAGCAAGGAACGACCCGGCGACCGGGGTGCATCGGGCGGGTGGGGTCATGGCCGCGCGCATCCGATGCGCCAGGCGACGGGGTTTGACCCGCGAACTCGTTGCGCATGGACCCGGGCCATTCCTTTGGATGGGCCGGGAACCCTTGCCCGGCCGGCAAGGTGGGAGGGCCGTCCCGGCCATGTCAGCGGCGGGATGCCGCTGCCCCGTTCCTTCGGCGGGAGCGCGAGGGGGCGCATGGGCGATCCCATCCCCATGCTGCGCTTCAATTTCCACGACGCCTCCGTCCGGAGGACTTTCCCTTCATGGCGGCGGCGGCCTGACGTTCAACCCGTGCCATGGCGGGGTCCTTGAGCTCGACGGCTCCGGCCCGTGCCTTCAGCTCGCGGATCTGGTCGCGCAGCAGGGCCGCCTTCTCGAACTCCAGCGCCTCCGACGCCGCGAGCATCTCCCTTTCGAGGTCGAGGAGGGTGTCGGCGTAGTCGAATTGCTCGGCGGACTCGTGGAGGAGGGCGGCGGCGGCCTCGCGCCCGTGGGGCTGGGAGCTGAGGCCGGCCTCCACCGAGCGCTGGACGGAGCGCGGCGTGATCCCGTGTTCCTTGTTGTGGGCAAGCTGCTTCTCGCGCCGATATCGCGACACGGCGAGGAACTTCTGGATGCTCTGCGTCAGGGTGTCCGCATAGAGGAGGACGCGGCCGTTGAGATGGCGTGCCGCGCGGCCCGCGGTCTGGATGAGGCTGGTGGCGCTGCGGAGGTAGCCCTCCTTGTCGGCGTCAAGGATGGCGACCAGCGAGACCTCGGGCAGGTCGAGCCCCTCGCGCAGGAGGTTGATGCCGACGAGCACGTCGCATTCCCCGCGCCGCAACGCCTTCAGGATCTCGACGCGCTCGATGGCGTCGATCTCGCTGTGGAGGTAGCGGACGTTGATGCCGAGGTCGCGGAGGTAGTCGGTGAGCTCCTCGGCGGTGCGCTTGGTGAGGGTGGTGACAAGCACGCGTTCCTTGCGGTCCACGACGGCGCGGATCTCGCCGAGGAGGTCGTCCACTTGCCCGGCGAGGGGGCGGACCTCGGAGGGGGGATCAACGAGGCCGGTGGGACGGACGATTTGCTCGGCGACGTGGGCGGGGCCGGCCCAGCCCATCTCGATGGGGCCCGGGGTGGCGCTGACGTGGATGCCCTGCCCGATGAGGGCGCGGAACTCGTCGAAGTTGAGGGGGCGGTTGTCGAGGGCGCTGGGGAGGCGGAAGCCATGCTCGACGAGGACCTTCTTGCGGGCCATGTCGCCGGCGTGCATGCCGCCGACCTGGGGGAGGGTGACATGGGACTCGTCCACGACCACGAGGTAGTCGCGGGGGAAGAAGTCGAGGAGGACGCCCGGGCGTGAACCCGGCGGGCGGCCGGAGATGTGGCGGGAGTAGTTCTCGATGCCGGAGCAGAAGCCCATCTCCTGCAGCTGCTCGAGGTCGAACTCGGTTCGCATCTTGATGCGCTGGGCCTCGAGGAGCTTGCCCTCCTTCTCGAACTCGGCGATGCGCAAGCCCAGTTCCTCGCGGATGGCGAGGATGGCCCGGCCGACCTTCTCCTGCGGCGTGGCGAACTGCTTGCTGGGAAAGATGTTCAGCGCGTCCATCGACTCGATCGCGTCCCCCGTGAGCGGGTCGAACCGCGTGAACCGCTCGATCTCGTCGCCGAAAAACTCGATGCGGACGGCGTCCTCGGTGTAGGCGGGGTGGAGCTCCACGACGTCGCCGCGCGCGCGGAACTTGCCGCGGGTGAGGTCCATGTCGTTGCGCGAGTACTGGAGGTCCACGAGGCGGGACAACAGTTGCTCGCGGGTGACGGACTGGCCGACGCGCAGGGGGATGACCATGGCCTCGTAGTCCTCGCGGCTGCCGATGCCATAGATGCAGGAGACGCTGGCGACGACGACGACGTCGCGGCGCCCGAGGAGGCTGTTCATGGTGCTGAGGCGCAGCCGCTCGATCTCGTCGTTCACGGAGCTGTCCTTCTCGATGAAGGTGTCGGTGCGCGGGATGTAGGCCTCGGGCTGGTAGTAGTCGAAGTAGCTGACGAAGTACTCGACGGCGTTGTCGGGGAAGAAGTGCTTGAACTCGGAGTAGAGCTGGGCGGCGAGGGTCTTGTTGTGGGACAGGACAAGGGTGGGGCGGTTCACCTTGGCGATGACGTTGGCCATGGTGAACGTCTTGCCCGAGCCGGTGACGCCGAGGAGGACCTGGTCGCGGACGCCGCGTTCGAGACCCTCCACGAGCTTCCGGATGGCCCCGGGCTGGTCTCCCGCCGGAGCGTAGGGCGCCTTCAACTCGAACCTTCCTGACATGTGCGGCGAGGCTATCCGCATGGGCCGGCGATGCCACGAACGTTCGCCATGCGTGCCCGGACCCGGACGAACGTGGCGGGGATCAATCCCGGCCGCGGGCGAGGAGGCGGAGGGAGTTGAGGACGACGACGACGGTGCTGCCCTCGTGGGCGGCGACGCCGAGCGACAGGGGAAGCCCCGGGAGCAGGACGGCCAGCAGGGCCATGATGGCGATGGTCCCGAGGGAGACGGCGAGGTTCTGGCGAATGATGCGGTTGGCGCGCGCGGACAGCTCCCGGGCGCGCGCCACGTTCTCGAGGCGGTCGTTCATCAAGACCACGTCCGCCTGCTCGATCGCGGCGTCCGAGCCCCGCCCGCCCATGGCGATCCCCACGTCGGCGGCGGCGAGCACGGGCGCGTCATTCACGCCGTCGCCGACCATGGCGACCTTGCGCCCGGTCGCCCGCAACGCCATCACGGCCGCAAGCTTGTCCTCGGGCCGGAGGTCGGCCCTCCATTCCCGGATGCCGCACTGGGCCGCAATCGCCGCCGCCGTGGAGGCGCGGTCGCCGGTCAGGATGCACGTCTCCACGCCGTCCTCGTCCAGGCGGCGGACCAATGCCGCCGCACCGGGGCGCAGGGTGTCCGAGAGCAGGAACCGGCCCGCCCCGCCGGGCACCGCCACCCAGACCTCGCTCAGGCCCTCGGCGGGCGGCGGCAAGGCCGTTGCATCCAGCCCGGACGCATCCGGCACCAGCTCCCGATGGCCGAGCGCCGCCGGCGCGCCCTTCCATTGCGCGAGCAGCCCGCGGCCCGGGACGGTCTCGCTGGATCCCAGCGGAGCGTCCGAGCGCGGGGCTTCGTCGTCGGCGAGGTGCCTCGCCACGGCCCTCGACATGGGATGGTTGGAGACGGCGGACATCGCCGCCGCCGCGTCCAGCAATCCCGAGGCGTCGCCACGCACCGGCTCGAACCTCGCCACCTTCAGGTCGCCGACCGTGAGCGTGCCCGTCTTGTCGAGGGTGACCCACCCGACGCGGGCGAGGTTTTCGACGGCGGCACCGCCGCGGAAGAGGATGCCGTGGCGTGCGCCGTGCGCGATGGCGGAGAGGATGGCGGAGGGAACGGACAGGACGAGCGCGCAGGGCGAAAGCACGACAAGGAGGGTCATGGCACGATAGAACGCGCTGGGCTGGCTTGATGCGGAGGTGAAGGGGGGGGCGCCCGTCCGGAGCCATGCATGGAGGAACACGGCGGTGCAGGCGGCGAGCACGAGGACGGTGTAGCCGGTGCCGAAGCGATCCGTGAACCGTTGCACCGGGGCCTTCTGCCGCTGGGCGGACTCGATCAGGCGGATGATGCGCTGCAACGCGCTTTCCGCCGACGGCCGCAGCACGCGTCCCTCCAGCACCCCCCAGAGGTTCAGGGTCCCGCCCGAGGCCATGCTTCCGGCTGACTTTTCCACGGGCACGGACTCGCCGGTGAGGGATGACTCGTCGCAGGCGCTGGCGCCGGACGTCACCGTCAGGTCCACGGGAACCTGCTCCCCGGCCGTCACGCGCACGGCGTCGCCGGGTGCAAGGCTCTCGACGGGCACCATCGCCTCCCGCCCGTCCATCAAGCGGCGCGCCGTCCTCGGCGCCCGGCGGAGCAGGGCGTCGATCTCCCGGCGCGTCCGCCCCGACGCAAACGACTCCATGGCGCTTGACGCGGAGAACAAGACGAGGAGCAACGCGCCCTCGCCCCATGCGCCGACCGCCACGGAGCCGGGCACGACGAGGAGCATGAGGAAATGGGTGTCGAACTGCAGGTGCCGGAGGTCTGCCCATGCCTGGCGCGTGAGGTCCCATCCGCCGAGGAGGAACGCCAGCATGTAGGCCGCCGTCGAGGCGTCGTGCCAACGGCCGTGCATCGCCCAGCCCGCCAGCGAGAAGCCAAGGCAGAGCACGGACCGCGACGCCATCGCGCGCCATCCGGATGCGGCCCCGTTCGTGGATGTGGTTCCCATGATTGACTTGCTTTCCCCGACCATGGCCGCCCGGGGCGCGACAGGGTGGCCAACCCAACCATGCGCCCATGGGGACCTTCCTCCCTCCCCGCCCTGGAGCTCAAGCCTTCCCGGGGCCTCCCTGATCCCCGCGCCAGCCGTTCCCGAGTGCCCGGTTCTCGCCTCACGCCCGCCGACGGAGGGTTCAACCCAAGACGGCAGTCTCAGGGGGCTTCAAGGCAAAGAGGCCCTGCGGAATCCATCCGAGCCCTCACCCCTCGGGTGAGGTTGGGCCGGGCCGGTTCGGGTTGCAGTCCGGGTGCCCTTGCCCGGCGGAAACGTGGCAGAGCCGTCCCGGCTCGGGCTGGGTCACGTCCACCCGCGGCAGGATGCCGCCGCCACCCTCCATGAAGGCCGCGTGAAAGTGGAGGCGGCTTCCAGCCGCTTGCCCAGCATGGATCCGCGGAAGGGTGCCGCTGTCACCCAGCCCCCGACGCCCGGAGGCTCGGCATCCTTGCCGTCGCGTGAGGGGACCCGGCCGGCAGCATGGGCCATGCCTTGGCCGCCACCTGGGGGGTTGGACTGATCCCCGCGCCCCTTGCCGTTTTTGGGTCAAAAGACAGGTCCCCATGGCGTCATGGCGTGAAAAAATCCCAGAGGCTTGCAGCGGGGAATTCCTCGCGCCAAGCCGCCAAGAACGCGGGTTCCCGGACGCCCAGGCCTGGGTTCATGCCCATGGGCCACGATGGCGTGTTGGCACGCGGCCCGCCGCAACCCATCCGCGTGGGGATCGAGGGATTCCCTCCTCCTTACGCGGGGATTTGGGGGGCATGGGAGGCGGCATTGGGCTTGAGTTGGAGGGGCGGGTTCCGTTTTCTCGCCGGGTGCGAGCGCAGGCGATGCAGTCGGCGAGAAGGCTGGTGGTGAAGCTGGGGACGGGGGTCCTGACAGATGCCCGGAACCGGCCGGACCTTGTCCAGCTCGCGCAGTTGGTGTCGCAGATGGCGGCGTTGCGGGCTTCCGGACGCGAGGTGGTGTTGGTGACGTCGGGCGCGGTGGGGGCGGGGATGGGGGTGCTGGGCTTCGACTCGCGCCCGGCGAGCCTCGCGGAGAGGCAGGCTTGCGCGGCGGTGGGGCAGTCGCGGTTGATGGCGATGTACGAGGAGTTGTTCCGGCATTTCGCGCAGCCGGTCGCCCAGGTGTTGCTCACGCACGAGGACCTCGCGGACCATGCGCGGCACCTCAACGCCCGCAACACGCTCCTGACGCTGCTGCGGCACGGGGTGCTGCCGATCATCAACGAGAACGACGCGGTGTCGGTGACGGAGCTGAAGTTCGGGGACAACGACCGGTTGTCGGCCTTGGTGGCGAGCCTGCTTCCGGCGGACCTGTTGGTGGTGCTGACGACGGCGGAGGGATTGATCGAGGACTTCGGGCGTCCGACGGCGCGGCTGGTGGACGTGGTGGAGCGGATTGACGAACGGATCGAGTCGATGGCGGGCGGCACCACGAGCGCCACGGCCACCGGCGGGATGGCCACCAAGATCGCCGCCGCCCGGATCGTCGTGCGTTCCGGCATCCCCATGGTGATCGCGCCCGGGCGCAAGCACGACGTGCTGGCGCGGATCGTGTCAGGCGAGGCGGAGGGGACGTTGTTCCTGCCCTCGGGCGGGCGCCTGCCGAGCCGGAAGCGCTGGATTGCGTTCTACCATCATGCGCGGGGCGGGGTCCGGGTGGACGCGGGTGCGGCGGAGGCCTTGAAGGCAAGGGGCCGGAGCCTCCTCGCGGCCGGGGTGACCGGTTGCGACGGGGACTTCCGGGCGGGGGACGTCGTCCGGGTGCTGGGGCCGGATGGACGGGAGTTCGCACGAGGGATTGCGCGTTGCGACGCGGCGGGGCTGGGCGATGGGAAGGCGGGCCGGGGCGAGGTGGTGCACCGGGACGACCTTGTGATCTTGTGATCTTGTGATCTTGCGAGGCGTTGCAGGGCGGAGTGGAGGACGAGGATGAAAGGAGCGGTTCGATGAGGAAGGCGCCTTCGAGGAGGCTGAGGCCGATCCAGCAAGTGCTGGAGGTGATGGCGGCATTGCGCGCGCCGGACGGGTGCCCGTGGGACCGCGAGCAGGACCATCGGTCGTTGCGCTGGCACGCGGTGGAGGAGGTGTACGAGCTTCTGGACGCGATCGAGGCAGACGACGAGCCGGAAATGGTGGAGGAGCTGGGCGACCTGCTGTTGCAGGTGGTGTTCCATGCGCAGCTTGGGGGCGAGCGTGGCGCCTTCGACTTCGATCGGGTTTGCCAGGAGCTGGCGGACAAGCTGGTCCGGAGGCACCCGCACGTGTTCGGGGACGTGAAGGTGCGCGACGTGGACCATGTCTGGGCGAACTGGGAGAAGATCAAGCGGGCGGAGAAGGCGGGGTCGCCGCGGGAGCGGCGGTCCGCGTTGGACGGGGTTCCGCGTCGGATGCCCGGCTTGATGCGGGCGCAGAAGCTGTTGAAGAAGGGGATCAAGGCAGGGCTCGTGCCGGGAAGCGAGGATGGGGTTGAAGGGACTCCATCGGCCCGGGACATGGGACGACGGTTGTTCGAGCTGGCGGCCACCTGCCATGCGAAGGGGTGGTCGGCGGAGGAGTTGCTACGCGCGGAGACGCGTCGCCGGGAGCGGGAGATGAGGCGGGAGGAGGCGCTCCGGGCAAGGGCGAAGGCGAAGGCGACGGCAAGGCCCATGGCGGACCGCGCCACGCTGAGGGTTGGCCATGGGAGGCATGGACGATAGGGTGATGGCATGGCGCAACCTGCGATGCCGATGACGACGCCGGCCCCGGTGGCGACGCCCCGAGAGGAGGCGCGCGAGGTCCGGGAGCCGGGGTACCTTGTGGTGTGCTGGAACGATCCGGTGAACCTGATGCCGTACGTCACGCATGTGTTCCAGCGGGTGTTCGGCTGGGACCGCGCCAAGGCCGAGCGACACATGAGGGAGGTGCACGAGGAGGGAAAGTCGGTGCTGGTGCGGGAATCGTTCGAGAAGGCGGAGGCGCACGTGCACCAGCTCCAAGGGTACTCGTTGCAGGCGACGGTGGAGAAGGACGCCGGATGAAGGTGTTGGTGAGCGAGCCGGGACGGCTGGTGGTGCAGTTGACCCAGAGGGAACGGCAGGAGATGCGGGTGGTGCTGCACGCCATGGCGAAGGAAAGGCGGAGGGCGCCGCCGTTGACGCGCGGGGATCCGCAGGGGATGCCGGGCGACGCGGCGGCGTTGCTTGCGGGGGAGCTGCTTGGCGGGCTTGAGGACGCGCGGCTCGCAGCGACCGCGCTGCTGGAGGACCCGGCTCGTTGCGTGCAGGGAAAGGGCGGGTACGGGTTGCGGACGACGGAGGCGGAGGCGGAGGGCTTGCTCCGGGCGTTGAATGGGGCGCGCGTGGCGTTTTGGGAGGCGTTGGGAAGCCCTGACTTCGAGGCGGGGGAACGGGTGGAGCCGACGGAGCGGAACCGGTTGTTGGTGGCGCTGCTGGAGGTGGCGGGGTCGTTGGTGGGCCGATGGCTGGCATGCATGGCCGGCGACGCGGCGGAAGAAAGGGAGGAGTAGCTGGCGATGGCGTTGCCCGTGATCCCCGTCCTTGGCGCGGCGCATGTCTTCCCGGCAGCGGGCTCGGCCTTGAAGGAGGGCTTGGTGGCGGTGGGAGGGGACTTGTCGGAGGGACGCCTGCTGGCGGCGTATCGGGCGGGCATCTTCCCATGGAGCGTCAACCCGATCACGTGGTGGTCGCCGGACCCAAGGGCGGTGTTTGACGTGGCACGGGTGCACGTGGGAAGGAGCCTTGCGAAGGTGCTGAGGAAGGGGGGCTTCACGGTGACGGAGGACCGTTGCTTCCGGCGGGTGATCGAGGCGTGCGCGACGGTGCCGCGGCAGGGGGACGCGACGTGGATCACGCCGGAAATCGTGGAGGCGTACGAGCGGATGCACGAGCTGGGGTGGGCACACAGCCTTGAGGTGTGGCAAGGCGGGCAGTTGGCGGGCGGGGTGTACGGGGTTGCCATCGGGGGGTTCTTCGCGGGGGAATCGATGTTCCATCATGTGTCAAACGCCTCGAAGGTGGCGTTGGTGGAGTTGCTGGCGCGGCTTCGGGCACGCGGCTGCCAGCTGTTCGACACGCAGATGCTGACGGAAACAACGCGGGCCCTGGGGGCCTTCGAGTTGCCGAGGGCGGAGTATCTTTCGCGGCTTGCGGTCGCGCTGGACGGGGCGTCGTGCTGGCCATGCCCGGCTGCGGCGCGATGACCAAGCTGCCGATGCATCATGATCCCGGGCGTTCGCAACCCGGGATGGGGGAGGGCCTTGGGGTCAGATCTGTTCCATGCACATGGGATCCGGGACCGCATCCGCATGGCTACCGGGTCCGGGGCGCGAGCACTGGAAGGCGACCTGCGCGGGGATCAGGGATCCCCCCCAATCCCCGCGCAAGGAGGAGGAAATCTCTCGATCCCCAAGCGGATGGGTTGCCGCAGGCCGCGAGCCAACACGCCATCCTGGCGCTGGGGCATGAACCCAAGCATGGGCATCCCGGGGACTTCATTCTTAGCGTCATGGCGGCATGGATTGTTTGCACGCCATGACCAGGGCCAAGGCAGGCCCCTTGCCAAGGCCATGGAGCACGAATGGAATGGGCCTCCCATGGGAAGACCTCACGCCAACGTGCCGCGTCCATGGCGGCAGCCCCGCATGCCCCGCGAATCCACCTTCCCCCTCACTTCCCCACCGGGAAGTCGCAGAAGGTGAGCGCGGCGATGCCGTTGGCGCCACGCAAGACCCGGCCGGGCTTCCATGTGCGTCCGTCGAGGTAGCTCACCGTCGCCCCGGCAGTCGCAGGCTTGCCGAGCCTTAGCCGCACCGTGTTGCCGTCCGCCCGACCTTCCGCGGCCCGCGATGTTGCCGGGTCGCCCACCCAGAAGTCCTTCTCCAGTCCCGGCGTCCACTGCACGGGTTGGTCAAACTCCAGCACGAGCTCGTCGCGCCCCGGCCCGGTGAACCTTGCCGACACGATGTTCGGGGGCGTCACGATGCCTTGCTGCCGCCTGCCGTGGTGGTGGCGTTCCATCAAGGGGAAGACAAGGCGCGCGATCTCGGCGTACCCGGCGGCCGGGTAATGGCATCCGCCCGGCGGGTCGATCCCCAGCGTGGACATGACGTGCACCCATCCGAAGTCCTCCGGCAACCGACGCTGCACCTCGCGCAGGCGGTTGTCCGAGTCGCCCACGCCCATGGCACATGAGCGCGGCCAGATCTGGAACAGGTGCACGTGCCGGACGTTCGGGTAGTCCTGCTTCCAACAGCCCGCCATGTCGATGAAGTGACGCCGGTACGACTCCCATCCGAAGCCCCCGGAGGGGCCGTCGGCGCCTTGGTCGTTCTCGCCTTGGTGCCAAAGGATTCCCCGGACACCGTGGGTCAAGCGCGCCGCGCGGACCCGCCAGAGGAGGCGCCCGTACAGGGTGGCCGGGTCGTCCGGGCGGGTCGCGCTGCGTTGGTGCTGGTCGATGCGCGTGCCGCCCACGGCGCCGTTGATGAAGCAAACGGGCACGCGTTCGGACTCCACGAGCCGCCGGCCCAGTTCCATCGCCCAACAACCCACTTGGAACGCCTCGCCCCGGCGTCCGCGCGCGACCGCGTCTCCCCAGCCCCGTTGCGGTTCCGGTTCCCATGACATGGATCCGAAGCCCCGGATCCATGGGCTGCCCCATGCAGGGTCCTCCTTGCCGAAGTCCGTTGCCACGGCGTTCGACTGGCCCATGACGAGGTAGGCGTCGCCGCAGACCACGTTGGTCGCCACGTGCAAGACGGTCTCGGCCTTGCCCTTGCGCGTGCCCATCTCGATCCGGTGCCTCGCCAGTCCCGCCGGAATCCGAACCGCGACCGAGTGCGACCCATCCCTCGTCACCCTTGCCGTTCGTTCGCGCACGCGCCCATCCTCGCCGGTTGCGCGCAGGAAGACCGTGGAGCCCGGGACGCGGGACTTCCCGGTCCAAACCACCGTGCCCTCGCCGCGTGGGTCGCGTGCATACAACTGGTTGTCCTCGGGCCTTTCCTCCGGCCCGGGCGAACGTTCCACCCATGGATCCCGGGCCGGTTCCTTCACGTGGATCGACAGCGAGCGCCCGACCGCCTTGCCGCCATTGGACGCGATGGCGCGGACATGGACCCACCCGCTTCGATGGGCTCGCAGCAAGCGAAGGCGGCCCGGCAACTCCTCGCGCGTCGTCGCCATGCCGTCGATCTCCCATGTCCAACGTGTCTCCGGCGCGCCCGCCGCCTTCAACGCCGCCTCGTTCGCAGGCCGCGCCGACACCTCCACCGTCTTGCGCCCGTCCCATCGCGTCGGCCCTTCCAACGTGAAGTCCGGGTCCGGGATCGCCTCCTCCAGCTCCACCGGCACCTCCACCGCGCGCACCCCGTCCGCGAAGGCCGCATGGAACACCATCGTGCCCTGCCCCGTGCCCTGCACGCGTCCCGCCTGCACCTCGTGTTCCAACGTCCCCGTGGACACCAGGCGCTCCACGCCGTCGCGACGCCATGTCCACCAGACCCGCCGTGCGCCGCCCGCCGAGGCCCGCAGCATGGCGCGCCCGCCCTCGCAAACCCTCAGCCGGGACGGCGTGACGCCCCATCCGTCGCCTGCCATCACGAGGTGCCCGGCGAGTTCCTGCATGGGCTTCTGGTTCCCATGCGAGAGGCGGATCCACTCCGGCGAACGGGCGACCGACGCCAAGCGCGCCTCGTCGAGGTCGCCCTCGAAGACGTCGTGGCCGTGCCAGCAACCGAGCCACAGCCGCGACGGCGCCTTGATGGACAACGCCGCCGCCCGCCCGGGGCCCGTGGCGTCGAGCTCGCCGTTGATGTAGAGCCGCGCGACGCCCTTCTCGTAGGCATGGACCACATGCGTCCACTCGCCGGCGGGGATGCGTCGCGAGCCCTCCACGTTGGCGTCGGAGAAATAGGCATCCACGCGCCCATGCGCCGGGCTGCGCACCTGCAACACGACCTTCCCCTGCGCCGCCTCGCGGCCCCAGCCGATCACCGTGCCGTTCGGCCGTTCCATCCGCACCCACGCCTCCGTCGTGCTGGGTCCGGCGCCGAGCGCATGCCCCTCGAGCGTGCCCGGAGCCGCCATGCCGCCCGGCCCCGGCCGCCGCGCCCGCCCCGCGATCCCCTCCACCGTTCGCGCCTCCCGCGCCTCCAGCTCCCCTCCGCGCACCGCGTCGCGCACGTCCGCGCCAAGATGCCAGACGCCCACGTGCCCGTCGGCCGTGCCGAACACGGCCTTGCCGTTGGAGACGGCGGGCGCGTCGGGATGGCCCCAATGCACGCGAAGCTCCTGCTGGTCGTCGCCGCGCACCTCGGGCACGCGGACCCAGACGGAGGCACGCCCGGCAGGGGCATCCCATTCCTCGACCTCATGGGGCAAGGCTTCCCCAAGGACCGTCGTGAACCGGAGGTCGTCGCCGCCGGGCCGCGCGGCGGCGAAGTCGAACCCGGGCGACGCCAGGCGCACCAGCAGCGGGAAGCCCTTGACCACGGCCCCCTTGGGCAACGGCACGCCATTCGACGTCGTCAGAACCCACATCGACGCGGAGTGCTTCCATCCGGGCAACCGCTCATCCCCGGCCGCATGGCCGCATGTGGCCAACGCCATCCATGCCATGCCCCCTGCCATCGCAATCAAGGCCCGCCCATGCGTCCCGGCCGTCCTCGGTGCCCCTGCCGCGCCTGGTGTTCCAGATCGAATCATCCCGACGAGGGACGGCCGATTCCCGTCGCGGGTCAATCGCGGAATCCCCGGGGACAGGCCCGACGTGAAGGCGGGTGCCCGCCCCCGCCGCGCGCACTTCGGGCGTGGGGCTCCGGCGGGACCCCGACCGTGGCGCGGGAGCCCATCGTGAACCTCGCCATGGCGCGCGGGACATGGGACGATGGCCCCCATGTTGGGGCGCGGCCTTTGGGGTGGGTGTGTCGGGGTGTTCCTGTTGGCGTGGCATGGCATGACGGGGGGCCCTTGCCGCGCGGCGACCGGTCATGGCCCCGCTGCGGGGCCGGTTCCCTCCGGGTCGCTCGCGTTCGAGGTGCGGCTCCCGGAGGGCTTCCAGCTCGCGGCGGAATCCCGGTTGCTGGTGGTCGCCGCACGGCATGGCACGTCCGAGCCCCGGAGGCTCCTTGGCGAGGTCGGGCCCAATGCACCCACGGTGCTGGGCGTGGACGTGACCCACGTGACTTCCGACGGCCAGGTCCGGCTGGGGGAGGGCAGCTCGGTGTTTCCATGGAATCACCTCCGGGAGATGCCGCCGGGACGTTATGCCTTGCAGGCGGTGCTGGTGACGAACCGGGACCTTTGGTTCCCGGGCGCGCCGGGAAACTGGCATTCGGAGACGGTGGACTTCGATCTGCCCCCGGACCGGGCCGGGTTGGCGCGGCTGGCGTTGACGCGGCGCTTGCCCGAGGACGCCTTGCCAAGGGAATCCGGCCCGGTGCGGTTCCGGAGGATTCGCTCCGAGGTCCTGTCGCGGTTCTGGAGGCGCGACATGTATTGCCGGGTGGGGGTGGTGCTGCCGCGTTCGTGGGAGACGGAACCCTCGCGAAGGTATCCGGTGGTCGTGGACGTGGGCGGGTTCGCGTCGCGTCATGACCGGGCGTTGGCATGGGCAAGGGAAGGGTCCCGGCTGGCGGCAGCATGGATCGAGCCGGACGCGCCGCAGTTGATCTGGGTGACGCTGGACGGGGCCGGGCCGCTGGGGGATCCGTATCAGGTGGACTCGGAGAACCATGGACCCTTCGGGCGGGCCTTGATGGAAGAGGTCCTGCCGGCCGTCGAGCATGAGTTCCGGGGGCTCGGGCAGCCGTGGGCACGCTTCACGACCGGGGGCTCGACAGGCGGCTGGGTGTCGTTGGCGTTGCAGGTGTTCTACCCGGACTTCTTCGGCGGATGCTGGTCCGGGTTCCCCGACCCGGTGGACTTCCGGGACTTCCAGTTGGTGGACCTTTACCGCGACGCCAACGCGTTCGTGAACCCGGCCGGGACGGAGCGTGTCTCGGCCCGGACGTTGGATGGCGGGACGCAGTTCACGATGCGGCGGGAGGTCCGGCACGAGAACGTGCTGGGCCTCGGCGGCGTGTTCACGCGAAGCGGCGGGCAATGGGGCTCATGGAACGCGACGTTCGGAGGGCGCGGCGCGGATGGTTGGCCGGTGCCAGGGTGGGACCCGGTCTCGGGTGCGATGAAGCCGGGGGTCGGCGAGGCATGGGCCCGATGGGACCTGCGCCGGGTGATCGAGGACAACTGGCCGACCCTCGCGCCCAAGCTGGGCCGCAAGATCCGCGTCTGGGTGGGCGAGTCGGACGAATACTTCCTCAACCACGCCGTGCATCGTCTCGCCGAGACGATGGGCAGGCTCGTCCCAGCGGCCGGGGCACGGTTCGAGTTCGGTCCGGGGAAGGGCCACGGATGGAACCCGCGCCCCTTGCCGGAGGTGTGGCGGGAGATGCAGGCGGCGGCGGACGCGGGTGCAGCCGCCGCCGCCGCCGCGGGTGGCGGCGGGCGGGAGGCCTACTTCAAGGCCCGCTTCATGCACGGCGGCCACTGCCCCCATTGCAAGGGCGGGAGGTAACCCAAGGCAATGGGGTCACATCCAAAGTATTGACAAATCCCACCGACCCGATTCAGGCCTGTCATGGCACCGACCCCGGTGCGCCTCGGTGCCCGAAGGAAGTAACCCTGCCGTCAACCATGGCCATTCCGGCCAGAGCATCCCCCGCAAGCGTCATGGTCGGCGCGGGTTTCCCGGCCACTTCCACGGCTCCCCAAATGTTTC